>JBCBLB010000797.1:0-4068 GCA_038520555.1 Myxococcota bacterium
AAGGCGGTGATGCCGTTCTTGGTGCCGGTCACCTTGAAGTCCATGTCGCCCAGGTGATCTTCATCGCCGAGGATGTCGGAGAGGATGGCGAACTGCTCGCCTTCCTTGATCAGGCCCATCGCGATGCCCGCCACCGGCGCCTTGATCGGCACGCCCGCGTCCATCAGCGACAGCGTCGCGCCGCAGACCGTCGCCATCGACGATGAGCCGTTCGACTCAAGGACGTCGGAGCAGCAACGCAGCGTGTATGGGAAGTCTTCCTGGGCCGGGATCACCGGGCGGAGCGCCCGGTGCGCCAGAACACCGTGGCCGATCTCACGACGCTTCGGGCCGCGGATCGGGCGCGCTTCACCGGTGCTGAACGGTGGGAAGTAATAGGTCAGCATCCAGTGGCGGAAGTCCGTCTGCGTCCCCGCAAAGTCGATGCGCTGCGCATCCTGCTCGACACCCAGGGCTGCGGTGACGAACGCCTGCGTCTCACCGCGGGTGAATATGGCCGAGCCGTGCGCCCGCGCCGCCACCCCTACCTCACACCAGATCGAGCGGATCTCATCCTGAACCCGGCCGTCGATGCGGATGCCGTCTTCAATCACCTGGGTACGCATCACCGAGCGGAGGAGACCCTCCCACGCCTGCTTCGCTTCGCCGGTCAGGCGCTCTACCTCTGCGCTGTCCTCGACCCCTTCAACCAGCTGGCCGATGACGTCGTTGCGCGCAGACTTCAGGGCGGTCTTGCGTTCGTGCTTGCCCCGGACGCCCAGGGCGTTGCGCAGCGGCTCTGCGCCCAGCGCTTCGATCTTGGCAGCGACTTCGGCGTCCGGGGTCGGCGCAGGCTTCACCTCCTGCTTGACCACCCCCGCCTGGTCGCGAAGATCTTCGATGGCGTCGATGATGCGGATGATGACTTCATGCGCCATGTCCATGGCGTCCATCACCAGCGCTTCCTTGGCCTCCATGCCGCCGCCTTCGACCATACAGATCGACTCACGGGTGCCGGCGACGACAAGGTTCAGCGTCGCCCGCGTCATGTCCTCACGGCTGGGGTTGATGACCAGCTTGTCGTCGATCTGGGCGATGCGGACCCCGGCGACCGGACGCTTCAGCGGGATGTCCGAGATGTGCAGCGCCGCTGCGGCGCCGCACAGCGCGAGGATGTCCGTGTCCGAATTCGGATCGTAGGACATCGACGTCGCGATGACCTGGATGTCGTTGCGGTAGTGCTTGGGGAACTGCGGACGAAGCGGGCGGTCGATCAGGCGGCTCGCCAACGTCTCCCGCTCGTTCGAGCGGCCTTCACGCCGGTGGAAGCTGCCCGGGATCGTGCCCTGTGCACCGGCTCGGTCCATGTAGTCGATCGTCATCGGGAGGAAGTTGAACGGCTTCTCTTCTGCGGACGCCACTGCGGTGACGAGGACCGCCGATTGGTTCTGCCGGACCACGACAGCGCCGGAAGCCTGCTTGGCATACCGCCCCGTTTCGATGGTCATCGGCCGTCCGCCAACGTCAATGCTTACGCGATGGATTTCAGTCATTTTGATTCCTGGTGTTTTGGAACAGAGTGTTTTGGAACAGAGTGTTTTGAGACAGAGTGTCTCGAGACAAACGCATCCATCTGTCAACCAGGGCGTCCCGGGTGCGGTCCCGTAGACCTGCGGAGCCTGAGCGACGAATCCGTTGTTCGCCGCTCAGGCTGCGCCAGCCTACAAGAAACGCTCACCCTGCAAACGCCGATGGTGACGACTTCAGTGTGGTCTCAATGATAAAGAACAGGGGACGACAGGTCGCCCTGTCGCCCCCAACTTAACGGACGCGTCCGTTCGGTGGGGTCCATCCCCACCACAAAGCGAACCATACAGACCTGGAAGTCAGGCTGCATTGGCCGGTGACGGGGCAGGCCCCGCCGTACGTGTTCAGTGACGCCCAGCTCAGCGGCGCAGCCCCAGTCGCTCGATCAGGCTCTTGTAGCGGCTGTAGTTGTTGTTCTGCAAATACCGCAGCAGCCGACGGCGCTGACCGACGAGCTTCAACAGCCCGCGGCGAGAGTGGTGATCTTTCTTATGCGACTTGAAGTGCGTGGTCAGGTAGTTGATCCGTTCGGTCAGCAGCGCGACCTGGACTTCCGGGGAGCCGGTGTCGCCGGGCTCGCGCGCATATTGTTGGATCAGTTCAGCCTTACGGTTCGGCGTCATCGCCATGGGGTTCTCCTGAGCGTCCGGGCCATGCAGGTGGGAAAAGCAGAGGCGTAGCCGCTTCTCTTGCCGCGTCGGCCGGTGGGACAAGTAAAGGTTACCCACTCAACTCACCCGTTCCGGCTTCGGTGTCAACCCCTACGAACGCTTCGCAGCGCCGTCTCCGCGTTGGATCGCCTTCCGCAGCTTCTTCAACGCCCGAAGCTCCAGCTGTCGGATCCGCTCCCGCGACAGGCTCAGCGTCCGGCCGATGTCGGTCATCGTCTCCGGATCCGAGCCGTCCAGCCCATAGTGACGGGTCAAGATGAACTTCTCGCGCTGATCCAGGGTGCCATCGAAGACATCCAACATTCGGGTGGCCAACAGGGCGCGCACCGTAAAATCGTCCGGCTTGTCGCCATGATCGGGCAACCGGTCCTTGATCCGCATCCCGTCGTCGTCAGGCTGATCCATCGAGATGAAGCTGCGACGGCTGGTCTGGAGCAGCTTGGCCCGCCGCATGTCGATGCCCACCTCTTCAGCGAGCATCTCCAGGTTGTAATCGAGCCCCTCACGCTCAAAACGCGCCGCCGCGATCCGCAGGTTGCGCATCTGCTCTACCGCACCGCCGGGGATCCGGATCATTCGGCCAGTCGTCTCCACTGCGCGGGTCATCTGGGCGCGAACCCACCAGCGTGCATACGTCGAGAACCGGATGCCCCGATCGGGATCGAACCGCTTGGCGGCGCGGAGCAGACCGATGTGACCTTCCTGCAACAGGTCTTCTTCATCGAGCAGCGCGCTGCCAAGCTTCCGGGCTTCGCCACGGGTAATGTGATTGGCGCTCATCGCGAGCTGCCAACGCAGAGACTCGGATTTGGCAAACGCCGCAGCAGCCTGACGGGCGCAGTCGCGGATCTCAGGGTTCTTGCGAGCCGCCCGCTGCGCTGCTGCGACCGCATTGGCGAGTCGATCCACCTCACCCGCGCGGGTCCGCTCTTTTCGGCGCGGGGTGTGATTCAGCTCTTCCTGAGCTTCATCAATGCTGGACAACGCCTTGAGCGCCAACTCTTCCGCGGCGCGGATGCTCTGCGCGAGAACGCGCTCCTGATCAGCAGTGAGGTACATCCCGCTCCTGGGGGTGTAAAGGTTTCAGATAGAAAAGTATCCACGAAAAATGCACTGTGTTTGCCCCTTACGGGAACTTGTGCATACAGTTTGTATGCCCCGCAAACCGCTGATCCATGAGATAATCTCTAGGCGTAATTTCGCTGAAACCGAAACCTCGTCTCTCAGGCCGTGGGTTGGCGATCCGTAGGCCTATGCAGAGGATGGATAAAGTGCTGAAAATTTCTTATGAACCGCACGTGTGAAGCTGATTATGATCGTGCACAGGGTTCATTCGCCGCGGTTCCTCTATCGGCCGGTGTAATTCACGATAGGACGGTCCGGAAGCCTTATCTTTGTCGGGGTATGATAAAAATGTCGCTTCTCCTCAAGAGGATGACAATGCGCCCTCTGTTCATGGCTCTTCTCGCCGTGCAGCTTGGCTGCAGCCGGCGCCCCGATGATGTCTCTCTGGACGCGGTCACGGTCCCTTCGGAAATCTCTCAGCTGTCCGACTGGGTGGCGGAGCGCGAGCGTGCATTCGACGACATCATCCCTGGCGCAGAGCGGCACATCATCCTTCGCCAGGAAGCCCGCACGCCGCTGTCGATCGTCTACATCCATGGGTTCTCAGCCTCTCGTCCGGAGATCTCGCCGGTGTGTGAGCGGGTCTCTGAGGCGCTGAACGCCAACCTGTACTTCACCCGTCTCCAGGGCCACGGTCGGTCGTCGCTCGATGCCATGGCGGACGCCACGGTCGAGGGGTGGCTGACGGATATGGCGGAGGCGTTCC
>JBCBLB010000255.1:0-12314 GCA_038520555.1 Myxococcota bacterium
CCCGGCTGCTTTCGCCAGCGACGACGAGCGCCGGGAGCCGACGGAAGCGACCATCCGTCGGCTGTCACGCGCGGATGCGGACATGTCGTCTTTCCGGGACAACCTGGCGACGCTGACGCTGGGCAGCGCGGCGGTGGCGATGGTGCTGACCAGCGCGCGCAATTCGCGCACGAGCCGCCGCTTTTTGGGCGGATTGTCGTTGGCTGCGACCGAATTCAACCGGCTGTGTGTGGGCACGTCGACGAAGATGACGACGGATCCGACCCGTCTGTTGTCGGAGGGGGTCAAGCTGGCCCAACGCACCTGGCAGTCGGTCCACCAGCACGTCGATATCCGCCCGACGGTGGTCTCGCAGTATGCGCTACACCAGGTGGGTCGGGCCAACCACCAGTCGGTGATCCGGGCGCTGGGGCTGCCAGCGGATCGGGCGCTCGCGGTCTACCCAGAGCACGGCAACGTCGGCGCTGCCGGGGTGCCGCTGACGCTGGCGCTCAACGAATCCCAGGGCCGGCTGCCGCCGGGCGCCCGGGTGGGGATGCTCGGCATCGGCAGCGGCCTGAACGTCTCAATGATGGGAGCACAGTGGTAACCACGGCCTCAGACCCCGCATCCTCTCCGCTGCCGCGCCCTCTCGCGGCGCTGTTCCCTGCCGCCGGGCGCCACTACCTCGACGTCGACGGTGGCCGGATGCACTACATCGATGAGGGAGAGGGAGAGGTCCTCCTCGCCCTCCACGGCAACCCCACGTGGTCCTTCTACTGGCGGCGCCTCATCGATCAGTTTTCGGACCGGTACCGTGTCGTCATCCCGGACCACATCGGCTGCGGCTTGTCTGATAAGCCGCAGCAGTGGCCGTACCAGCTCGCCAACCACCGCGACAACGTCCTTCGCCTGGTCGAAGCGCTGGACCTGCACAACATCACCCTGATCGTGCACGACTGGGGTGGCGCCATCGGCATGGCCATGGCCGCGCGGGCGCCGGAACGCATCGCGCGGCTCGTGGTCACCAACACCGCTGCGTTCCGCTCTCAGTCGATCCCCTGGTCGATCGCGTCCTGCCGAATCCCCGGCTTCGGCGATCTCGCCGTTCGGGGCTTCAACGCCTTCGCCCGTGTCGCCGTCATCCGCGCCGCCCACCAACCGCTGGCGCCGGCGGTCCGCGACGGCCTGCTGTTTCCCTATGACTCCTGGCACAACCGGATCGCCACCCTCCGGTTCGTCGAAGACATCCCCCTGGCCCCCGAGCACCCAAGCTATGACGCGCTCTACAAAGCAGAGCAGGGCTTGGAGACGTTCAAAGACCGCCCCATGCTCATCCTCTGGGGGGACGGGGACTTCTGCTTCACCGTGGAATTCCGCCGCGAGTGGGAAGAGCGTTTCCCCGACGCGTCCGTCTACGCCTGGAGCGACGTCGGGCACTACGTGTTCGAAGACGCCAGCGACCGGTGCTTGGATCTCATCGGCGAGTTCCTCTCGGAAAACCCGCTCAAACGTGTTGTGTCTGCACCATGATCCGTGATCACGGATAAGTATCCTTCACCACTCCTTCAACGCCCTCCCCCGTAAGAAGGGTTTCCCTCTGGCACAGGGCCATCGTGGAACGCCTCATCGCTGATCGGTATCGGCTTCTGGATCTGCTCGGTCGTGGCGGGACCGCGGTGGTCTATCGGGGTTACGACACGTTGCTGGGCGTCGAACGCGCCATCAAGGTGTTGCAGGTTCCATTTAAAGCACGGGAACGCTTTCGACAGCGAATGCGCAATGAAGCCCGCGCGATGGCGCGGCTGACAAACCCGCACCTGTTGCAGGTCTACGACATCGGCACAGACGGTGCGCATGACTACATCGTGATGGCCCTCGCGGAGGGGGGCAGCCTTGGGGACCACCTTCTCCAGAACGGCGCGTTGGCTCCCTGGATGGCCGTGGGCTTCACCTTGCAGTTGTTGTACGCCTTAGACACCGCGCACCACGCAGGCATCGTCCACCGGGACATCAAACCGGGCAATTTGTTGTTGAATGGGGACGGCGCGGTGATGTTGGCCGATTTTGGCATCGCGCTGATTCGCGACGCCGACTTCCACCGCAACACAGCCCATGGCTCGTTTCTGGGCTCGATGGCGTTTATGGCCCCAGAGCAGCGGCTCGACGCCAGCTCTGTGCAACCATCGGCCGACATCTATGCGGTGGGTTCGACCCTGTACGCGCTCGTAACAGCGAGCAGTTCGATCGATCTGTTCACCGCAGGCGCGAAGTCTCCGCGATGGTCCGGCGTTGAGCCTCGTCTGGCCGCCATCATCCGAGACGCGGTTCAACAGAATCCGCAGGCTCGCTTCAGCAGCGCGCGGCAAATGGCGGGTGTGCTCGCGGAGCTTCTCCCCACACTACCGGGGCGCTCGGGCGCCCCGGTCGCTTCCCGCATCGCCACCCAGGCCGCGATCGAGCTGTTGTTGAAGGGGTCGCCCTCCCCACCGCTCACCGGCCATCCCGCCCCCCCACCCAGTTCAGGGACGTCGCTCACAGATACATTTCTGCCCCCCCAGTCCGATGCATATGCGCCAACGCTGACAGAAGACCCCAACGTCGCATCCCGCGAAGCGGTGTTGTCTGGCTCACAGACAAGCCGCTCTGGGACCACGGCGGCTGTTCCGAACTCGCCGTGGCGAGCTTGGCGCCTCGACGGCTTTCTTCTCGCGTTTGGGGGGGTGATGCTGGCGGGTGGGCTCGGTTTTCTGGTTCGCCCCTCTTCGCAGGATGCGCAGGTTCTTCCTTCGACCTCATCGTTGGCACCGGCGCCCTCATCATCTGGCTCGGGTGTGTTGGATCCGGATTTCTCGTCTCAAACGCCCTCCATCGATGAAGTGCCGCCTGCGTTGGCCCTCCCGGCTGAGGTGGAGACCGTTGAGGTGGAGACCGTTGAGGAGTCTGCATCTTCCGTGGTCTCAGCCCCTCCTCCGCGCGCAGCGACTGCGCCGGCGCACAAGGAGCCGGCGCCTGAGGCGGTCGCTGATGCAGGCAAGGTATCTGGTCTGTGGAAGGGGATCTTCAACGGGCGCCAGGCGCATTTGCAGCTCTACCAGCGGGGCGCCGATCTCTCGGGGGAGTTTGTCGTCCGATTTGGCAAAAATGAATCCCACCACCAGATACAAGGGCGCTATGACGAGCGCTCCGGGACGCTGACGTTTGAGGATCTGGACCAGCGCACGGACGCCGGGGTATACGACGCGACGCTCTCGGACGATGCGCGTCGCCTGCGGGGCCAATTCACGACGCGCTCCGGGCGTTCGATCCGTTTTGAGATGAGGCGGTCATGATGTCGGGCCTGTGGTTGTTGTTCGTGGTGGGTGCTGGCGCCGGGCTCCGTTCTGCGATGGCTGGAGCGCCGATCGGTTCGTTGATGGTCCAGGGTGGGCTGGACCAACAGGAACATGGGTTTGGCCTTGGGGGTGCGGCCGGGTGGGCACCCACCCCGAATTGGGCGTTGGAGGCCGTCGTCGAAGGATACCTTGATAGCGAGGTCGATGTCTTCGGTCGTGGTCGCGGCGAAGCCCGATGGCTGATCGGACAGTCCCGCTGGCGTCCGTCTGCGCTGTTTGGTGTCGGGGTGGCGGTCAGGGACGAGATCATCCCGCAGCTCTCGGCTGGCCTCGCCCTGGACAGTCCCGCTCAGGACGCGATACGGGTCCGAACCCAGGCCCGCGTCCTCGTGGCGGACGCCACGCGCCCCCCTGCCTGGATCGCTGAGGTGGGGCTGACCTGGGGACGGGCACCGGCGCCAGAGAAGACGGCGCCAGAGAAGACGGCGCCGATGCCCACCCCCGCTTCCACGAGCCAGGACACACCGCCTGCGGCGGCTGTGTTGGTCGATCTCCTCGCGCAGCTCGATCATCCCGATGAGGTGTTGGTTTGGGTTCCCCACCCCATCTGTGAGTGGCGCTCCGCAGCAGAAGCTGCGGAACTTCTCGCCCGCCTCCCGGCAGGCCAGTCCGTCCAAATCAACGTGGACGGATATCTGCCGCAGACGCTGTCCCTGACTGACACGACTCCCATTCAGCTGACGCCGGCGCCTCGACAGGGCGCGGTCGTGATCTCGGCGGGGGCGGGTGATCGGGTGAGGGTGGTCCTGGCCGATGGGAACCAGCAGGTCACGCTCGGTCCCCAGGGCAACGGCATCTCGACGCTGCCCGAGGGGGATGTGACAGTGTTTATCGAAGGCGCGGGGCGCACCGACCGCTACGACGTGTCGGTCTTCGACGGGTATGGGATCTGGCTGCAAGCCAGCGCCGTCCGCCCGGAGCAGATCGTGTTCGCCCTGGGGTCATCGCAGCTCACAGCGGCGGCGCGCGACCGTGTGTCGGAGATCGCGGATCAGGCCGGCGATTGGTGGTTCCAGCTTCAAGGCTCATCCAGCCCTGAAGGGAACGCCGCGGCCAACCGGCGGCTCGCTCAGGCGCGGGCGGCTTCGGTCCGGGCAGCCCTGATCGCCGCTGGTCTTCCGGCAGAGCGGATCGTCGAGCGGCCCCCGGAGAACCGGACGCGGCCGACCACTGAGGAGATGCGAAACGTGACCATTACACCCTTTGTCCCCTCTGAAGCAGAATGATTTTGCTTTTCATGGGGTTGGCGACGGCCGACGCTGCAGAGCATCATCTGGTGCGTCCCGGTCAGACATTCACCGCGATCGCCCGACAGCTGGGAGATCCTGAACTGGCCGATGAGATCGCTCAGCTGAACCAGATGGACATCGACGCCGTGCTGACCCCGGGTACGCTGATCGACGTCCCAACGACCGCAGATGCGGTCACCGGGCCTCCCGCACAGATCGCCTCATTGAAGGGGAGCGGACAGCTCTACCTTCCCCCGAACGCGCGCGCCCTTCCCATCCGCATCGGACAGGATCTGCCGCCGGATACCCTGGTCTGCACCGACGATGGAAGCTTCGTCCGGATCCGACTCACGGTGCAGCATGACACGTTTCTGCATGACGAAGTCAGCCTGATGCCGTCGACCTGCCTGCGCATCGCGCAGCTTGTCTCCCGGCCAGACGGGCGCAAGAGCACGTTGGTCTTAGCGAACGGTTCCGTCTCGGTTCGAGAGACCGACGGCCGCGGTGAGCTCATCCTGCTCTCCGAAGACGGGGTAACCACCGGTGCGCAAGGCGGGTTCCGCGTCACCCGCGAAGAAGGCGCCACCCGCACAGAAGCCACCAACGGGCGGGTCGCCGTCCTGTCAGGCGGCCAGGAGGTCCGTCTGGACCCCGGCGAGGGCAGCCGGACCCGACGCGGCCTGCCGCCGACGCCTGCGACTGCGCTGCTGCCCGCGGGGGCGCTGGATCGCCCCAAACCCGACGCGATCCTGTACCGCGCGGACTTCATCTGGCGGCCTGTCCCCGGTGCGCTGGGATATCGCATCGAAATCGCCGCCGATTCAGATTTTACCGACCTTCTGGTGGTCGAAGACGTCGATCACACCCGCTGGGAGCCAGAGCTGTTGTTCCTCCCCACCGCCCGCTCCGCGGTCTGGTGGCGGGTGAGTGCGTTCGATCGCGCCGGCTTTCAAGGCCTCTCCGATGAGATTCGGACCGTCCGCTACCCCACCGGCGTCGGCACCCAACCAGACCCTGCGTCGCCCGCGCCCCCGTGAACCCGTTCCGATCTTGCGGATGTGCTCACGAGAGGGTGTTGAAGTCCTGGATGCGGAGCCGAAGGCGTCGACGGCGCTTCTCAATACACCAGGGGTCAAAGCCCGCCTCCTTGAGCTGCTTTCGCAGCCGATGGACCAGGACGTTGAGGTTGTTCGAGTTCTGCGCACGCCACGCCCGTCCCCAAATCCCCGCGCTGACCTGATCGACGCTACACCAGCTGGACACTCCATTCGCCTCATCGCGCTGACGGGCCAGGATGTAGAGCAGCAATGTCCGATTGTTGGATGAAATCGTACATATCCGACCAGGATTCCGAAGATCCTCCATCACGGCGTACGGTGACGCTCCCGACAGGTGCACCGTCAGCCGGTATGGGTAATGAAAGAACGGAGAGAACTCCGTCGGCGCATGCGCTTCCGGGATCGTGCGGACCTGAAACAAGCGACCCGCGACCTCGAAGGGCTGCTCGACGCCGATCGGAATGCTCATGGTGTCGACCCCGAGGACCATCTCGTCGCCGTATACCATCAACGTCATCGCCATATCCGGGCTCGCGCCCGGGATCGGCAGATCTGCATCCTCCCGACCGCCGATGGTGAAATGATCAGAGGGAAACGGCAGAATGACCTTGGTCGTCAGATCTTCAAGGGCGAGCCGCTGATCGATCACAGCACTCCCACCGAACCGCGCCCAGAACGTCTCTGCCAGCGCGATGCTGAGCACCGCGCCATTCTCAATCTTCGTAGCCGTTTTGATGGGCGTATCATTGAGGAAGGTCTGGTTGGTGCTGCCCAGATCTCGCACCCATGCCACCCCGGCCTCTGTCCATAACAATGCATGATACCAGGATACTCTGCTGCTCTCACAGACGATGTCGTTGCTGGATGCGCGCCCAACCAGAGCATGAGCTCCTGTCATGGGAAGCGTCAAAACCGTCGGCCCATCTGGAGATTTGGCAATTTCCAATCGTGTATGTTCTCGTAGCACTTCTGGCGGAATCTTCGACATTTCTCCCTCTCCAGAGAGAATTGATACCACACTTCCGGAGAGCCACCCCCCATCGCCATCTCACTCAATCTGCCCGAATCGAATTGGCGTTGACCGCGACGTTCCAGCGTCAGGCGAATCCCCCCTCCTGTCGCCACATCTCCGCTCAGGTGCTGCAGCCCCGATCGTCTCCGACGCATTTTTCGCTGCGCGCAGACTATGGTGAGGGTGACCCTCGACAGGATGGGCTGGTCGGTTGCAGTTGCGGCTCCTTCGCTCTCTGCTCGCCGTTGCAGAGCACGGCACGATCACCGGAGCGGCCCGAGCGCTCGGGATCGCCCAACCGACGCTGTCGGCGAACATCCGGCGTTTGGAGGGGGAGCTGGGGACCCCGATGCTTCACCGGCACGCGCGCGGTGTCTCCCTGACTGCTGCTGGGGAGCTGGTGCTGGCCAACGCGACGCCGGTGCTTCAACGCATCGATGAGCTCCCCCAGCAGGTCCGCGCGTTGACGGACGGTCTGTCCGGCCGATTCGTGCTGGGTTGCTACCACTCGCTCGGCGCATGGTACCTGCCGTCGGTCTTCCGGCAGCTCCTCCAACGATACCCGGACATCGATCTCCAGGTGCACGCCGCCCGCTCTGCGGACGTCCATCAGGCGGTCATCGACCGGGAGTGCGATCTGGGCCTGGTCGTCAACGCGCTCCCGCACCCCGACTTGATCGTGACTGCGGTCAGCAGCGACGCGATCACAGTGGTCACCAGCGCCAGCCACTGCGAACGGTTCCCCGATCCGACCGCAGCGCTGGCCGCGGGGCCGCTGTTCTATCTGGACCAGGAGCCGTTCACGATCCTCCTGCAGCGGCTCGCCGCCCGAGAGCTTCTGCCCACCCGCTGTGTCCCGCTCGGGGATCTGGAGCTGATCAAGGCGCTGGTCGTCTCGGGGGTCGGCCTGGCGTTCCTCCCGCTTCGGGTTGCCCGATATGGAACCACGAATCTACAGATCCTGGATCTGGACCTGCCCCGCTTCGACGACACCATCCACCTCATCATGCGCTTCGATACCCCGCGGGTCCGGGCCCTGCGAGCGCTCCGCGCGGTGATCGCAGAGGTCGGCGGCGCGTTCCCCGAGCCGACCGCGGGCTTGATGCCGCCGAGGTAAGCACACATCCCAGACCATCCGTATTCCTGATGGCTCACATCAAAAATTTCCCTCTGCCGCTGCCCAGGTCGAGCGAATACGTGCAGAGCAGTCCTCGACAGACCTTCACATACGCACCATACCGGCGAACGGCACCGGGCTGTGCGTCTGTCCGATTCTCACCGCACAAGATGGAAACGGCCATCGGTTGAAGGTGGTGTCCCCCCCTTACGCTTCGGAGCAGAACCGATGAGCGTGACGACGCGCCCTGTGCAGCGAGAGTCCCTGGTTGTTCGCCGCTTTCATCCTGATCTTCAGGCGGTGCCGCGGCACTGGTTTTCAGGCAGCGCGCTGTTGACCCATGCGATGAACGCCCAGAACCTGATCTTTCCCGAAGCAGAACGGTTCTTCATCCGCTCTGTCCATGCCCACTTCGATCAGGTGATCGATCCAGCGCAGCGGGCCACGGTGAGGCAGTTCATCGGTCAGGAGGCCCAGCACGGCCGAAGCCATGAGCAGGCGCTGGATCTGCTCCGGTCGCAAGGCTTCCACATCGACGGCTGGCTATCTCGATATCGGAAGAGTATCCATCACTTCGAACGAATCGCGCCGGCGCGGCTCTGCCTGAGCGTGACCGCCGCTGCCGAGCACTTTACCGCACGGATCGCAGAGTGCTGGCTGACCGAGGGGCGGATGGACCAGGTCCCACCCGAGATGGCCGCGATGCTTGGCTGGCACGCCGCGGAAGAGATCGAGCACAAAGCGGTCGCCTTCGACGTGTTGCAGATCGTCGATGCCCGCTGGGGCCTCCGGGTGCTCGGCGCGGTCCTTGCGGCGCTCTTCCTGCTGACCCTCCTGGTGAGCGCGACGGCATCGCTGTTGTGGCAGGATCCGGACGCCACCGGATCCCGCCTGGTTCAAGAGCGCCAGGCGGCGGGAAAAGAAAACATCCGGGCCACGCGGTTCATCGAGCGCCATATGGCGCCATACCTCGCCCGAGATTTCCATCCCAACGACCGGGACAACCTGCACATCGCGCGCCGGTACCTGGATCAGATCGCGGCGCGGTTCGACGTGCGGCCCCCCATCAGCGGAGGTGATGAACCTCCTGCAGGCCATAAACCGGCGTGCTGAGGTCCTCGTAGCGGGCCTTGAGCTGCAGGGCGAGGAACAGCGAGTAGTGGCGCGACTGGTGGAGGTTGCCTCCATGGAACCAGAGGTTGTCCTGCTGGGTGGGCTTCCACATGTTGCGCTGTTCGCCTTCCCAGGGGCCGGGGTCCTTGGTGGTGTCCGAACCCAACCCCCAGACCTTGCCCACCTTGTCGGCGACTTCCTGGCTGATCAGGTCCGCCGCCCATCCGTTCATCGAGCCGTAGCCGGTCGCGTAGACGATCAGGTCGGCGGGCAGGTGAGTGCCGTCGGCGATTAAGACTCCATCTTCCGTGATCTCCTGAACTTCATGGCCGGACTTGAGCTTGATCGAGCCGTCGATGACCAGGTCACAGGCGCCGACGTCGATGTAGTAGCCCGATCCGCGGCGCAGGTACTTCATGAACAGCCCGCTGTCGTCGTCGCCCCAGTCGAGCATGAACCCGGTCGCCGCCAGCTTCTCATAGAACTCGGCGTCTTCTTCCTTGATGGCGGCATAGACGGGGATCTGGAACTGGTGCATGATCCGGTAGGGCAGCGAGGCGAAGATCATGTCCGCTTTCTCCGTGGTCACCCCGGCGGCGAGGGCTTCTTCAGAGTACAACCCGCCCAGGGCGTGATGCATCAACGGCTTGCTCCGAACGATGTGGGTGCTGGAGCGCTGGACCATGGTGACGTCTTCGACGCCGGACTCCCACAGGGCGGCGCAGATGTCGTGGGCGGAGTTGTTCGAGCCGATGACCACGACCTTCTTGCCGATATAGCCGTCCGGGCCGCGGTGCTGGGAGGAGTGCTGCTGTTCGCCCTTGAACCGGTCCATCCCTGGGAAGTTGGGGATGTTGGCTTTGCCGGACATCCCGGTCGCCAGGACCAGCTGCTTGGGGCGGAGGATGACCTGCTCGCCGTCCCGATCGACGGTGAGCGACCACTCGCCGCTGGCGGGGTCGTAGTGGGCAGACTGGCAGGTGGACTTCGTCCAGTAATTCAGCTCCATGACGCGGGTGTACATCTCCAGCCAATCCCCGATCTTGTCCTTGGGCGAGAAGACCGGCCAGTTCTCGGGGAACTTGAGATAGGGCAGGTGGTCGTACCAGACCGGATCATGGAGACACAGCGACTTGTACCGTTTGCGCCAGCTGTCACCGGCCCGCGCGTTCTTCTCAAGGATGATCGTGGGGACGTTGAGCTGTCGCAGGCGGGCACCGAGGGCGATGCCCCCCTGACCGCCGCCGACGATGACCACGTATGGCTGCCGGGTATCGCCCAGGGTGCGGGCTTCTTCCTCGCGAGACTCGGCCCAGGTGACGCGGTCGCGGGTCACCCCGTGGGTGACGCCGCTGGGACGGCGGACGCCCATGGGCTCTTCGAAGCCTTTGAGTTCGGTCATCGTGGTGAGCAACGTCCAGATCTGGCCCTCCATGATCCGAACCAGGCCCCAGCCACGGGCCGCGGCGGTCTCAAAATCAAACCATGCCGTGACCACACCGCCTTCTTCGGTCACATCGTCTGCGGTGAGGGTCCAGTTCGAGGGCTTGACCTGGGGGAGCTGGCGGGTGAGCATCTCGCGGATCTGGGCGTGGCCCTCGAGGGTACGGATGTTCCAGGTGAAGCTCACCAGGTCCCGCCAATAGGATTCTTCTCGAAACAGCCCGACCGCCTGATCGATGTCTCCGTTCTGGAGCGCTTGATCGAGCGTCGTCAGCATCTGTTGGGCGCGGTCACGGGCGCTGAGTTCTGCCATCGTTGTGGTCCTCCTGGGATAAGGAGGCCTGGGTAAGCACAGCCCGTGCCATCCGAGATCCCAGGATGAATCGTCGCGACTGTGGCGACTGTGCGACAGGCGTGTGGCGCGCACCACACTCAGGGGCGGGTGATGCCCAGCTTCCGCATCCGCCGGTGGATGGTGGTCCGATCCACCTCCAGCATCCGCGCCACCTCAGAGATGTTCCAATCACAGGCGATGAGCGCACGGGTCAGCCCTTCCCGGGAGCCTGGTGCCGTAGACGGCGAGTGCGGCGAGTGCGGCGAGTGCGGCGAGTGCGGCGTCAGCGGCGGCGCAGGGAGGTCATCGCGTTCGATCATGCCGTCATCGCAGAGGGTGATGGCGACATCCAGGGTGTTGATGAGTTCGCGGATGTTGCCAGCCCATCGCCGCTTCAGCAGCGCGATCCGGGCAGCGGGGCGCAGCCGGGTGCGGAGGCCATACACCGTCGCGCGTTCCCGCAGCAGCCGATCGATGAGCCACCCGAGGTCGGTCCGTTCTCGCAGCGGTGGAATCTGCAGGGTGATCGCAGCGAGTCGGAAGAACAGGTCCGCGCGGAAGCGTCCGTCATGGACCATCTGCTGGAGGTTTTGGTGGGTGGCCGAGATGACCTTGAGTCGAACAGGTCGCGGCTGATGTTCCCCGAGGCGGGTGACCGCCCCCTCCGAGAGGACCCGCAGCAGCCGTGCCTGCAGGGCATAGGGCATGTCCCCGATCTCATCGAGAAACAGCACCCCACCATCGGCGGCTTCGATGAGCCCGGGGCGGCCCTGGGGCAACGCCCCGGAGAAGGCGCCGGGCGCGTGGCCGAACAGCTCGCCTTCGATCAGCGATTCGGGCAGCGCGGCGCAATTGACGGCGATGAAGGGTCCCCGATCGATACGAGCGGCATGAATTGCACGCGCGAAGCGCTCTTTTCCTGATCCGGTCTCTCCGTGTAGGAGGATGGAGAGCGGCCCCCGCGCCAGCCGGGCCGCCTTGTGTTCGAGGGCACGCATCTGGGGATCGTCGCCGCTCAGCGCATGCAACGCGGCCGGGATCGTCGCGTCGGCGCGAGCGCGGGGGGGGCGCGCGACCGGCTCGATGGCGTGGCCGAACACTGCGGCCCCATCCCCCAACCGCACCAGCCGCTCTTCGGTCGGCCGCTTGGCGATCAGGCTGGGCAGCTCATCGATGGACAACGCAAAGAACCGGGACATTGGCTGGCCGACGATGGCGCCGGGGGTGCGCCAGTCGACCCCGGCGGCCCGGGCCATCAGCTGCTGGGCAGAGTGGGTGATGCCGACGATCCGTCCCGAAGCATCGAGGGCGATCGCAGCTTCGGGATCGACGTCGAGGAAGTCCGGGGAGTGCGCCAGCCGCAGCACCCAGTGGCTGCGCATCGTCGCCATCAGATTCGCCAGCTCGATCCGGCGGACAGCGGCGTTGACCAGGTGCAGCGCGAGCCGTTGGCTGCGCTTGGGCAGGGGAGGCCGGAGCAACGAGAGATCCAGCACCGCCCGAAGCACCCCGTCGGTGTCAAAGATGGGCGCCGCGGTACAGGAGAGCGGGGTGTGGGTCAGATCGAAGTGGTCCGTCTGGTGAATCACCATGGGCTTGCCCGTGGCGAGGCAGGACCCGACCCCGTTGGTGCC
>JBCBLB010000578.1:0-6388 GCA_038520555.1 Myxococcota bacterium
GGGCGCGCCGAGCTGCTCTTCCAGCCGCCGCAGCTGGGCGCTGACGGTCGGCTGAGAGACGTGCATCGCCGCTGCGGCTTCAGATACTGAGCCACGAGAGATGACCATATGAAAGTAAAGCAGATGCTTAAAATTAAGGTCCTGAATGCGCATCTGCTATCCTTATGCTCTGTTCAGATATAGAAAAATTCTATGAATCAGGCTTTATAATTTGATTCGACGTTTCCAGCCAGTGGGTGATGGAGATGATACCCGAATCACCATGGAGCGATCTGATGTCTGATCTCGATCCACCTGCGCGGTCCCTCACCCCAGTCGACGCGCTCGCCGTGTTTTCCTGTGGGTTTTTATTGCTGCCGGGCGTCGCCGCAGCGGTGACCGGCACGTCTGCGGTGGTTGCGTATGTCGTGGCGGGATTGTTGGCGTCGATCATCGCGTTTGGGCTGTTGTTTGTCGACTGGCCCAGCGAGCGTTCCGCCGATATGGGCCGGGACCTTCGCCGGCGCAGCGGGTAGTCTGCTGCGCTGGCGTCGATGGTGTCAGCGCATGTGTTTGTCGAAGAAGGCCTTCAGTCGGGGGTTGACGGCGTCGGGGTCGGTCAGGCTGAGGAAGTGGGCTCCGCCGGGGACGACGACCAGGTCTTCGGCGTTGGGCAGGCCGTCGGCCATCTCCTCTGCGCGGGCGACCGGGTAGGCGCCGTCTTCGGCGCCGTGCATCACCAGCGCCGGGCACTGGATCTCACCGAGGCGGTCCAGGAGGCTGTCCCGATCGACCAGCACGTTGAGGATCCGATCGAACCGCTCGCCGGTCACGGTTCGCCATCTGGCCTTCCAGTCTGACGCGTCCATGTCTCCCAGGCAGATCGAGGCGACGGTGTCGAGGAGCGGATCGACCGGGCCGTTGGCGACCCAGCCCGCGGCGAGCTGCCGGTAGCTGTCGGCGACCTGGGGATCTTCGGCGTCCGCCGAGGTTCCCAGCGCGGCGACGGCCAGGATGCGCTCCGGCGCGAGCAGGGCCATCCGCAGCGCGATGAAGCCGCCCTGGCTGGTGCCGACGACGCCGGCTTTCTCGACGCCGAGGTGGTCCATCAGCGCCAGCGCGTCTCTGGCGATGTCCCAGTAGGTGAACGGCTGCTCAGCGGGCGTCCCCTCATGACCGCGCTCGTTGAGTGCGATCAGCCGGTAGTCCTCGCCGAGGCCCGCCGCGACCTGCGGCGCGAACATCTCCAGATCCATCAAGAAGCTGTGCAGCATCACCAGCGCAGGCCCATCCCCGCCATGATCCTGGTAGCGCACCTGCTGGCCATCGTTGACCGTCACTGTCGTCTGCATGAACGCTCCTGTTTGATTGCGCGAACCGTGAGCCGAGGTCATATCGGGCTGAGGAGGCCCCACAAGCGCGAAGCGCTGCGGCTGCGGGGCGGCGGTCACGCTCCTGGCCGTTGAGAACACGCGGTATCATGGGGCTGATGCCATCCCTCAACACACCTGGTCCCTCTCACTTCCACAAGGGCATCGTCCTGGCAGGTGGTCGCGGGACGCGGCTGTACCCGCTGACCCTGGCGACCAGCAAGCAGCTGCTGCCCATCTATGACAAGCCGATGGTCTTTTACCCGCTGTCGGTCCTGATGCTCATGGGCATCCGCGACATCCTGTTCATCACCACGCCGGCCGATCTGCCATCGTTTCGGCGGGTGTTGGGGGATGGGGCGCATCTGGGGGTGTCGTTTTCCTATGTGACCCAGGACGCGCCCCGTGGCCTCGCCGACGCATTCCGCGTCGGCGCCGACTTCATCGGCGATGACAACGTGGTCCTGATCCTGGGCGACAACCTGTTCTATGGGCAGGGGCTTGAGCACATGCTCCGGACCGCTGCGTCCTTTCCCGACGGCGCCACCATCTTCACCTACCCGGTCAACGATCCCCGGGCGTTCGGCGTCGCAGAGCTGAATCCGGACGGGACGGTGCGTTCGTTGGAGGAGAAGCCCGACAAGCCCCGGTCTCGGAACGCAGTGACGGGGCTGTACTTCTATGACAACAAGGTGGTCGAATATGCACGCTCCTTGTCGCCTTCTGCCCGTGGAGAGCTGGAGATCACCGACCTCAACCGCCGGTATCTCGCAACGGGCGCCCTGCGGGCGCTCCGGTTCGGCCGCGGGTTCGCATGGTTGGACACGGGCACCTGTGAGTCTCTGCTCCGGGCCGCCAGCTTCATCGAGGCCGTCCAGACCCGCCAGGGCTTCAAGATCGCGTGTCTCGAAGAGATCGCGTTTCGACGCGGGTTCATCGACCTGAAACAGCTCGCGGCGTTGGCGGCGAAGATGCCCAACACCTACGGTGCGTATCTGCGCCTGCTGCTCGAAGAAGAAGACGAATCGCCTCAGGGTTGACCGGTCAACGGGTGCTGTTGTGCCACTTCACGAGTGGTATGCCAGATCGGGATTTATCTGAATTGTGAATCAATCGTGGATGGGTGCGCAGATGACACCATGAGCGTCCGGGATACCCCCAGACCATGACCGAACAAGAGCACCTCTTTCGATTGACCCAGGATCCGGACGCGACCCCGCATCCCATCCGAAAGACCATCCGGGACGCCGGCGACGCCCGCGAACAAGACGCCTATGCCCGGCTGTATGAGGACGTCTTCGACCAGCTCGATGCGTTGGATGGGCGGCTGGCCGAACAGCGGTTCCTCAGCGGCGACACGGAGCCCTCGGCCGCGGATTGGGCACTGTATGTCGTCCTCCTCCGCTTTGACCCCATTTATTATGGGCTGTTCAAGCTCAACCGGGACCGCCTCCAGGACTTTCCACAGCTCGGGGACTGGCTTCGGGATCTGTATCAGCGACCGGGAATCTCCGAGACCCTCGATCTGACTGCCGCGGTGAAGGACGCCTACATCTCTCGGCCCGACCTCAACCCGAAGCAGACCTGGCCGGTCGGCCTGCCCGATTATGACGCGCCCCACCGGCGGGGCCGCTTCGATCGGACGGCGCTGCGGGCATCTGGAACAGAAGAGTCTGGAAAAGGCACCAGGAAGGGCGCGTTTGTCCGTGGAAAGAGACAGCACCGTGGGGGGATCTCACCAGATCAGGCAGAGCCAGGCCGCTACCATCTGATCGTGGCCGACAACTGCCCATGGTGCCATCGCTGCACCCTGACCCGGGCGATCCTGGGCTTGCAGGATGTCATCTCGATGGACACCCTCTACTTTCGGCGCGACCCGGACCGCGGCTGGCAGTTCCGGCCCGATATCGAAGGCTTCGACGCAGACTCCCTCCATGGCGTCCGCTTTGTCCGCGAGCTGTATGAACGGATCGGCTCGACCGAAAAATCCGTCCCGATCCTCTGGGACAAGAGAGAAGATACCCTGGTCAACAACGAGTCGGCCGAGATCATCCGGATGATGGACCGGTCATTTCGGACGTTTGCTCACGCACCCTCCCTGACCCCCGCCGACCTGCTGGATGAGATCGATTGGTACAACGACTGGATCTGGCGAGACATCAACAATGGATCATACAAGGCAGGGTTTTCGTCGAATCAGATGGTCTATCAGGGCGCCTTTCAGAGATTCTTCAACGCCCTCGATCGCCTGGAACGGATATTCGCCCAGCGACAGTTCTTATGCGGCGATCGGATGACCGAGGCGGACGTCCGGCTGTTCCCGACCCTGTTTCGCCTGGACGCGGTCTATTACACCCGGTTCAAGCTGAACCGGACGATGGTGAAGGACACGGTCCACCTCAAACGATGGTTCGCAGAGATGCTCGAAGTGCCCGGTGTGATGGAAGCGTCGAACCTGGAGCGGTGCAAGCAGGGGTACTTCGGGCGCCATGGAAACGAGATCGTCCCCATCGGCCCAGCAGATCGCTGATGATCACAAGGCCGTCAGCGAGAAAGCGGCTGAACCATTGTGCATCTTCGAATGGAGTGGTGTGATAGACTGTACTGGCGTTTCGCCTTTGCAGTTCATCTGCCGAGCGCTGTTGCGGTGCTCGAACTCGCTCTTTCAAGAATCAGCACGATGAGCCGGAAGATGCGGCCTACGTTGCGGCCCCCCGTCAATTCCTTTGAGCTTGTGGCCGCCTCCGCTGGGTCGTCCTCACGGTGTTGAGGACTCGGAGGCGGCCACAAGCTCAAAGGAATTGACGGGGGGCCGCAACGTAGGCCACGCGGCTCATCGCCCCAGGACAGATACGGAAACGCATCGGGTGACTCATGATTGGGTCACCCCTCTTCGTCTTTTCAGATTGATCCGGTGACCGGTTCATCTCATGATGGCCGAAACCCGATGGGTTTCGGGGCGTCAGCAGCCGTAGTGCTCCGCCATCACGTAGTGTAACGTCGAGCCAGACGTCGGCGCCGCCTTGTGTGTGGCGTGCAGGTATCGCCCGGTCTGCGCGATGTGATCCGAGTGGACCCCTTCCAACAACACTGAGACCGGTTCCCCACACAGTACGGGAAACTCGCGTTCATCGTCCTGAAAGAGGTTGAAGATGTGGGCGCGCAGCTCCTTTGACAGCAGCGACTGGAGCGTGTATCGATCGTCGCGGTCGCTCGGATCGGTGCTGAGCTGGAAGAGCGCGTCATTGATTCGAGCACGCTGATCGCCGGGGATGCCACCCATGCTCAGCCACCAGACTTCCCCCTGGATCTTCAGCGTGCCGGTCGTGCCACGGATGATTTCCGCAGCGGCCTGCTCGAAGGTATCCATGTTGAAGATGAGCCCAGGCTCATCTTCCAGGGTCATTCCGGGGAAAGCGGCGCAGAGCGTGGCAAAGAAGTCAGGGTTCTGTTGGCGCCACTGCATAAACTTGCGCCGTGCAGCCTCGATCTGGCGGAGCTTAATCGCGGAATACGCGGCCCCCTCACCATACCGGACATATGTGCTGGTGACGTGAACGCCGACGTTGACGTAGGGGGTAAAATCGCTGCACGGATCGGTGTATGCGTAGACTGACACCGGGTGACCGTCGAGACGATTGTCGATCTCAAACCGGATCCCTTCGTCAGTGTTGGTGACATCATGGGTGCTGAGCTGCTGCCCAAATAACAGGGTCGCGGTGGTCGACATGGGAACTCCAGAGTGCGATGGATTGTGGGTACGCAGCTCCACCGGAAGATTACGGGTAAAATTTGACCGAATAACCAGAATCAAGTTTCGCTCTTAAATGAGAACAGCTGGTTACCCGCATGGCTCGTCCGGTGCGGAGCCAGATCGGTATCCCGGCATCCACATTATTTTACTCCTCTGATCAAGAAGTCCGCCACAGTGTGGGATGATGAACGCTACACGTGTTCAAGGGCTGGGCTCCGAGCTGTGGGGAGCCGGCGAAGCGAGCTGTCTGTGTTGACGCATCTGGCCGAGTTACGCATCCAGGACGGCCAACCCGTGCCTGCCCGGGTCTACTATGACCAGATGAAATCCATCGCCGAAACCATCGATTTCAGATTTATCGCATCCAGAATCACAGAGTTGCAGCGCATACTGGATGGAGAAGAATAGACGTGGGACGCGCAGCGCCTCGCCTTCTGCTTCGGGTCCGCTGAACGGCCACCGGCGATCGGGCAGAGAGTCGAATACAGATCGGGTATGGGTTCTGTTCGTCGTCCGCCGCCGGGTCTGCTCGTGGCACCTCACCTCGGTGAGATCCAGGTGGACTTCTATGAGACGACGTTGCAGCGAGAAACCCCTGAAGAACATGCGCTGCGGCTGCGGTCCGTGCTCATCGGCGGCGTCCTCCTCCTGGCCGTGACGACGCTGCTCAGCGCCATCGCGCCATGGTGGGTCGCGGTCGGAGCGCTGCTGCTGGGGACGTTCCCGGTCATGATCGCGGTGGTGGATGGGGAGAGTGGGGGCGGGCCCGTGGGCCTGCGGGTGCCGACAGAGCGCCGACACCGTCGGGTGCGGCTGACCCAGTCGCACGTCGAGATCCTCGACGGGGAAGATTGTAGGGCCATCCCGCTGGAGGCGGTCACCGGGGCGCGGCGCTCAGCCAATTATCTGCGAATCTCCAAGCAGAAAGAGCACCTCTATCTGTTCCATGGGATCATCGGGAACCACGCGGACTGGCTGGCCGAACTGGTCTCTGCGCACGCCGAACGCCGGCGCGCCGCCCTGATCGCCGCAGGCCAGAACCCGGACATGGCCGCCAGGCCGCCGAAAGACCTGCAGAAGTTGATTCAAAAGCGCTGAAGCCGTTCCTGAATCGGTAGCGCAAAACCTCCTTCACGGAGATGCGCCCTTGTTGAGGACGGAACATAGAAAGCGAGCGGCCGTTGGGCCGCTCGGTGTCTCCGTACCAGTCCTGGGACGATAAGCCGCGTGGCCGTGGATCCAGGTGATCCAACTCCAGAAGACCGAGTCGGTCGAGATCGTCACC
>JBCBLB010000164.1:0-15313 GCA_038520555.1 Myxococcota bacterium
CGCTCCCCTGATGGACGACCACATCGGCGATGCGCTCGCCGACGCTGCGCCGATAGAGGATGAGGATGAGGATGAGGATGAGGCGGCTGAAGATGTGGTCGTCCATCAGGGGAGCGAAGACGTTGTCGGGGGGATCGATGCTCGGCTCCAACGAGACCGCAGGCGCTTGCACATCGACTTCGGCGTCATCTTCCAAGAGCGGTTCGACGGGGGAGGGCGCAGCGGGGGCCACGCTGCAGCCCATGATCACGAGTAACGCCAGAGATTGAGCAGACTTCATCGGTACCTCACAGTGACGGTGTCCCTGTGAGCAAGGATTGTGCCGTGCCTTCCTCCCTCTTCATTGACCGATCGTCATCGATCCGTGCACAGATATCCGAGATTTTGCTCTACAATTGATAGATATCTCGTCGGGCCTCGGGTGAGATTTGGGGTCGCATCTTCGATTGGGGTGGGTCATCATAAGGATGCGCCGAGCTGAGGAGACTGGGATGTGGTGGTTGATGCTGTCAGGATGCTTTGGAGGCTGGGGCGGAGAGGTCTGGTGGGATTCGGGTGTCTGGGGGGAGTCACGACCACCAATCGCCGAGATCCGTCTGGAGCCCTGGGTGTCATGTGATGCGCTCCCGGGGAGCGGCGACGGTGGCGCAGAGTGCGCCCGGGCGGCGCTGCCGGTGGACCACAACTTTCCCAGCGGTCGCGTCCTCATCGGCAGCGTAAAGCGGATCAAGCCGCCAGGCGCCTCGAACGGTCAGTTGTGGGTGATCACGGGTGGTCCGGGCGCCTCTGCGGTGGATGATATGGCGCAGTTGCCGGTCACCGCGCTCGCTCTGGAACAGGGCCTGACGGTCTATGCGGTCGATCACCGCGGCGTGGGTGGCACCGGTCGGCTGAGCTGTGGGGAGACGCTCCCCGCGGATGCTGCAGCCTGGGGGCGCTGCGGTGCATCCATCCGAGAGGAGTGGGGGTCGGCGTTCGATCATCTGACCATCACCCAGAGCGCTCGGGATCTCGTGGCGTTGACCGCGACGTTGGCAGAGGGGGAAGACCTGTGGCTGTATGGCGTGAGCTACGGTTCCTGGGTGGTTGAGCGGTATATCGACCACTTCCCGGAGCGAAACGTCGCGGTCATCCTGGAGGCGCCGGTTCCACGGAATACACCGCTGTCGAGAGTCGATCCGCAGACCGACCTGACCTTCCGCGAGGTGATGGCGTTGTGTGGCGCGGATGCGGCCTGCGCCGACCGCTTCGGCGGCGAGCCTCAGGCCGTCGTCGATGCCACGCTGTCGTCGCTGGACGCGGGGCACTGTGCGGGCCTGGGGATGACGGCTTCGGACGCGGGGCGGCTCTTCGCCCATATGTTGCAGCGGGCAGAGACACGCGATCTGGTGCCGGCGGCGGCCCATCGGCTGCAGCGGTGTGATGTCCTGGACGTCGAGCGGCTGAAGCACCTCGATGGGCAGGTGCCCCGGGCGTTGGGGCAGCTCCCGATCACCGATGGGAACACCGGCGCTGGCGACTCGGTGGTTGCGCTTCATCACTTCGCGCACGCGGAGCTGTGGCGCTCAGAGGCCTCGCCCCTGGTCTCGCCAGGCCTCAACGAACAGCTGGCGGTATCTGCGCAGAGCTGGCCGGCCTATCTGCCGGCGGGCAACGACGAGTGGGTCTACTGGTATGAGGACATCCCACAGCCGCAGATGCTCATCCTCCATGGGGGGCTGGATCCGTTGACTGCGGGAGATGGGGGGTGGAGCGGTGATTTCGAGGGCCGGTACGCGCTCATCTACGAGCTGGAGACCGGTGCCCACGATCTGATCGGGGGGACGCCCTTTGAGAATGGGACACGAGACTGTGGCAGCGAGCTGACCACGGATTTTCTCGCGTCCCGAGCGGTGCTGACCAGCACCGAGGCGTGCGCCTGGAATCTCGATCCGCCGAACTTTTCTGGGGATGCGGCGGTCAGCGCGCGATACTTCGGCGCGCCGGACGCCTGGGACAACGAGGATTAGAACTTGACGTCATCTCCCAGGGTGCCGCGGCCGCCGGAGATGAACTCGCGCAGGTAGGCGAGGGGGCCGGTCTTCGCTTCATCGGGCGTTCCGACGAAGGCGATCTGGTGGTTGTAGACCATGGCGAGGCGGTCGGTGACGGTGAACACCGAGTCCATGTCGTGTGTGACGACCATGCTGGTGACGCCGAGCCGTTCCTGCAGCGAGAGGATGAGCCCGTTGATTCGCCGCACGTTGATCGGGTCGAGTCCGGTGGTGGGTTCATCGTAGAGGATGACTTCGGGCTGGATGGCGATGGATCGGGCGAGGCCGACGCGCTTGCGCATGCCACCGGACAGCTCATTCGGCAGGAGCTTCTGGGTGCCGGGGACGCCGACCATCTCGAGCACTTCCGCGACGCGATCGTTCATCTCGGCGGGGGTGCCCCAGCCGTGCTCGATGAGGGGGAACCTGATGTTGTCCTCGACGGTCATCGAGTCGAACAGGGCGCCGCTCTGGAACAGCATGGCGATCCGGCGCCGCATCTCGAGCCAGCCCTTCTCGTCGCTCATCCCGGCGAGTTGTTTGTCAAACGCCTTGATCGAGCCGGCGTCTGGGGTGAGCAGCCCGACGAGCATCTTGAGCATGACGCTCTTTCCGACGCCGGAGCCGCCGATGATGGTGAGCGTCTCTCCCGGGTATACATCGAGGTTGAGGCCATCGTAGATGACCTTGGAGCCGAAGGCCTTCTTGATGTCACGGAACTGGATGATGGGTGCCGTTTCAGCCATAGAGCGTCAAGAAGATGCGGGTGAGGAAGAAGTCGCTGATGAGGATGGTGACCGAGGTATAGACGACGGTGTTGGTGGTGGCGGTGCCGACGCCGACGGTGCCGCCGCGGGTCTTCATCCCGATCCAGCAGCTGATGATGGCGACGAAGTATCCGAAGAAGACGCTCTTGAGCAGCCCGTGGATGAGGTCGGCGGGGCCGACGGTGTCGAGCATCTGGGTGTAAATAAAGGTCGGCGTCACCCCGACCTCGACGATGGTGATGAGCGCGCCGCCGCCGCAGCCGACGACGTCCGCGAGCAGGGTGAGCAGGGGCATGGCGATGACCATGGCCACGACGCGGGGGACGACGAGCTTCCGGACCGGGTCGGCGCCCAGACACCGGATGGCGTCGATCTGCTCGGTGACGGCCATGCTGCCCAGCTCTGCGGCGAAGCCGGCGCCAACGCGTCCGCCGACCAGCAGGGCGGTGAGCACCGGGCCCAGCTCGCGGACGATGCCCAGGGCGACCAGGTTGCCGGTGTAGACGCTGGCGCCGAACGGCTCCAGGCCGATGGCGAACTGGCTGGCCATGACCATCCCCGTGAACACGGCGGTCAGCAGGGTGATCGACCAGGACTCGACGCCGCCGGCGTCGATCTGGGCGATCAGCAGCCGCCACTCAAACGGCGGCCGGAACACCTCTCGGGCCGTCCGCAGGGTGAGGCTCGTGACCTCCCCCATCGCGGTGAACAGCCCTTCGGCCGGTCTCATCGCGGTCCCGTGGTGCGGAAGCCGCTCATCACGGTGACGAAGTCCGCCCACCCCTCCTCGAACCGGTTGGGCGGGGCGACATACACGACATCGTAAGTGCACTCATCTTTGTTGATCACCACGGCGCCCATCCGAACCGGCACCCCATCGAGGACGCCGTTATAGACCCGCATCAGGGCGGCGCGCTGGTCGAGGGTCATCTGCTCCTCGCGGACCGGCGGACCCTTCGCGATCCCCGCGGTGAGGTGGGTGAGCAGGTCAGGCAGCCGCGCGTCCTGAAAGTGCCGCTTGCAGTTCGAGTCTGCATAGATCGTTGACATCTGGGCCGCGTTGACCCAGGCGTAGTCCGCGCCCCCCGCAGGCTGCCGCTCCCACGCGGTGGATGGGCGGCCAAGCAGGAAGTTGCCCTCCGTCTCCGACGCCATGTTGCGCGTCTTGTTCGCACAGCCGATGAACAGAAGCGCGATGAACCCCCAGGACCCCTTCATCAGCGGGCCTCCTCGTCGTATTGCTCCTGGGTGATCTGAAGGAAGACCTCCTCCAGATCACCGGATTGCCGGTGGTTGAGCAGGGCATCGACAGTGTCGAGGGCCACCAGCCGCCCCCGGAACAGAATCCCGACCCGATCGCAGACCTCTTGGGCGACGTCCAGGCTGTGGGTGGACAAAAACACGGTACGCCCGCTGTTCGCGATCTCCCGAAGTTTGTCCTTGATCCGACGCGCGCCATGGGGGTCGAGGCCGACCATCGGCTCATCGACGATCAGCAGCCGCGGCGTGTGCAAAAGGGCTGCTGACAGCACCAGCCGCTGCTTCATGCCATGGGAGTAGGCCTCCACCAGCTCGTCGGCGCGGTTGAGCAGGTCATTTTCGGCGAGCAGGGATTCGGTCCGCTCGGCGATGTCTTCAGGTGAGATGCCATAAATTCCGCCGACAAACTGCATAAACTCGCGGGCGGTCAGTTTCTCATAGAGGTAGGGGCGGTCGGGGATGTAGCCGACCCGACGGCGGGCTTCGATCGGCTGCTCGACGATGTCGATGCCGTCGATCTTGATCTGGCCATTGGTGGGCACGAGCACCCCGGCGAGCATTCGAATCGTGGTGGTCTTCCCGGCGCCGTTGGGGCCCAGAAAGCCGAACACTTCTCCATGCTTGACCTGGAGGGTCAGCGGATGGAGCGCCTGGAAGGTGCCGTAGCGCTTCTCAACGGACTGAAGGTCGATCATTGGTCACCAGCAATACCATGAAGCCAGACGGCGGTTGGTCTCATCGGGGTTCGATGAGGGTGAAGCCCAGCCGCCCCAGCACCCCCATGATCTCAACCTGTCGGTCCAGGTCTCCTTCCACAATTTTGACATGGGTGGCGTCGGCGGGCATCTGCCCGAAGGTCGGATCGACGGGGACCCAGTCGGTCGGCCCGCCGAGGCGGACCTCCGGCCAGGCGTGGTAGTAAAACGCGCCGCGGGGGCCGACGCGATCGGAGTAGACCACGCCCGCCGCGATCCGCGCCGGGATGCCCACAGAGCGGGCCAGCGACACGAACAGCGCGGTGTGTTCGTTACAGTCTCCCTGCGCCGAACGCAAAACGCTCAGTCCATTGGGAACACCCACTGACGGCACCTTCTCGACATAGCCATAGACGAAGTCGACCAGCCGCTTCACCGCCTCTTTCCGATCCGCCGCGTCCCCGACGACCGACACGGCCCGTTCGTTGATCTCAAGGTGATGGACGGGCAGGGTCGGGGTGGACGAAAGCCACACCTCATCGGCGTCATCGTCACTGGCGACGGGCAGCGTGGGCATCTCCAGCAGCATGGGCATCGAGACCGTCACCCGGTCGCCCTCTCGAACCTGTAAGGGAGGCTCATGGCGGATCCGCTCGGGATCGACGCCCTGGATATGAAGCACGATCCGGTCGAGGTCCCGCGGTGACGACAGGGTGCCCACGAGGGAGACCGCCGACAAAGAGATGAGGTCGACCGGCGCATCGGCGGTGGGGATGTCGGTGGCTTCTTCGGCGGTCATCCGGACCAGCGACATGCCCAGGGCGCCTTCCTGACGGAGGGTCTCACCGGTGGGCAGCACCAGGGCGCGGGTCTCGATGTCGCCCATCCGGCTTCGGATCCAGTAGGCCTCCTCGCCGTTGCCCACGACTTCGATCCCCTCGACCCGGAGGGTCATCTCGCCCTGGGATAGGGTGACTGGATCGAAGTAGGGCACGGTGAACGCGGTGCCGACCGACAGCTCGGTCCGTCGGATCGCGTCTTCGAGCGACAGGCTGACATGGGGCGGATCGGTGACCGGGAACTCGAGCTGGGTGGTCTCTCCGGCCTGATCGACCTCCATGGTGATGAGGTTTCCGCTGACCTCACCACGGGCGACGAGGCGCACCCCGCCAGCGGTCATGAAGAAGTCGAACTGCCGCAGCTGGCCCCCGCCGTCCGTCAGCGCCGCGCCCGCAGTGACGACATCCTGGAGCTGCCCGAAGCTTGCGATGCGGAAGCTGGAGCGGCTCTCATACAGGCGGCCGTCGCCGGCGACCGGGGTGGTGCGGTTGACGGTGAAGCCGACGTGCTGGTCTTCAAAGAAGACCCCGTTCCACCGCTCTGCGCTGGGACCGGTCGCGAGCGCCTCTGCTGTGAGCGGGATTCTCTCAGCCCCCGTGACCCGGGTTTCAAAGACACGGAAGGTAGCCAGGGCAACAAACGCGACCAGACCGAGCACTTCGACGGCGAGTAGCAGCGGAGGATGACGCATGCGCTCCGTTTTCTCCTATCAGTGGCCTCTCATATCCGCTTCCTGCAAGAGAGCCCTGAATCGGATGACGATACAAAAATCGGGAGCGAAATCCGCACCAGACATGATGGAGGGTCCAATGGGCGCCCACATTGGGTATCGGGATTCGATACACTCTCTGAACGAGGTGTCTTGCGACGCCCAGACGAGGAGACGGGAAGGGATGAGGCTCGCGAGCTGGGCGGCGACCGATCAAGGGCGCCGCCGAAAGAACAACGAGGACTATTACCTGGTCGCGCCAGAGCTGAGCCTGGTCGCTGTCGCCGATGGGATGGGGGGCTTTGAGCGGGGGGATGTGGCCTCTCAGCTGGCCTGCAACGTTCTGAAGGAGACGCTCTCTGCACACACCGATGTCATCGAAGCCTACCGCCGCAATCAGGGAGAGGCACAGCTCAACGCGGTGATGGCGTTGCTCCAGAACGCCGTGCAGCGCGCCTGCTCTGAAGTGCACGACGCGGCGAGCGCGCTGGCTGCTGGCGGTCGGATGGGCACCACGTTGGACGTGGTCCTGGTGATCGGCGCTACCGCCTTCCTCGCCCACGTCGGTGATGGGCGGGTCTATCTGGTGCGAGAGGGGGAGGCGCATCAGCTCACCGAAGATCATACCCTCGTCAATGAGCAGCTCAAAGAGGGCGTCATCACCCAGGAAGAGGCCCGGCGCGCCCGCAACCGCAGCGTCATCACCCGGGCGCTCGGGGCGTTCCCCTCGGTGCTGGTCGACACCCTGCACTTCGCTCTGGATCCGGATGATGTCCTGATCCTGTGCTCGGACGGGCTGCATCGCTACGTGGGCAGCCGCGAGCTGGGCTTCACCGTCGGCGAAGAGCTCAGCGATCGGGCGGCGTCTGAGCTGATCGACCTCGCCAACCAGCGGGGCGGCCGGGACAACATCACGGTCGTCATCTGCGGCATGCGCGATCCCGACGAAGAACGCAGCCTGCTCAACAGCGCGCGGATGGACGCCCTGCGCAAGGCCGACCTGCTGTCGACGTGCACCTACCGTGAGCTGATGGAGATCTGTGAGGGGGCGGAGCAGCGGAAGTTCTCCGCCGGAAAGATCCTGTTCACCGAGGGTGAGGTCGGCCGAGAGTGCTTCTTCATCGAGAAGGGTGAGATCCGCATCGAGAAGGATGGCGTCTTGCTGACCACGTTGGGGGCAGGTGCATCGTTTGGAGAGATGAGCTTCCTCGACTTTCCCCACCGCTCCGCGACGGCACGGGCCGGCTCGGACGCCTCGGTCCTGGTCCTGCACCGGGACCGGTTCCTTCAGCTGATGCGCCAGGACGCAGATCTGGGGGCGAAGATCAGCTGGCAGCTGCTCAAGAAGCTGTCCCGGATCATTCGGACGACCAATGAGCAGCTCGTGGCAGAGTCGGTCCCGCTGGAAGACGAACTGGACACCGACCCGGGCTGACGGTCAGCGGATCGGCTCGCCGAAGCGATCGGCTCGAATGTCCCCAAGCAAGGGGATGTTCTTCTTACACTGATCGTAGGACAGCCAGACGAATCGGGCCTTGCCCTTGAGGTTGCGCAGCGGGACCGTGCCCCACCGACGCGAGTCCGAGGAGTGGTCCCGGTTGTCGCCCATCGCGAAGATCTCCCCTTCGGGGACGACCATGGGCAGCCGGTTGTTGATCTGACGGCTTGAATAGGTCGTTGCCGTCAGGATGTCGTGGTCGTGCCCTTCGAGGTCTTCGACGTACCGACGGGTGGGGTAGTTGTTGCACCCGTCATCGGTGAACGGATGGGGCCCGGTGAGTTCCTGCCGCTGGGGCTTGCCGTTGACATAGAGGACGTTGTTGCGGACGTCGATGGTGTCGCCGGGCAGGCCGACGACCCGCTTGACGTAGTCGAGGGTGGCGATCGGCGGGATGGGCAGATCGAGCCAGTACGACATCTTTCCCTCGTCAGAGTCCGGGTAGACGAACACGACCACATCGCCACGTTCGGGGAGCTGTACCTCTCCGATGGGGATGCGGGTGAGCGGGATCCGCCATCCATACGAGTACTTGGTGACCAGGATGTGGTCGCCGATCTCGAGGGTGGGCACCATCGAACCGGAGGGGATCCGGAAGGGCTCGGCGAGGACCGAGCGGATCAGGAGGACCATCAACAGCGCCGGAACCCAGGTCTTCACCACGTCCCACAGCCACCCCGTAAAGCCCATGGGTTCTGTGACTTCGCCGGTATCTTCATCGATGAAATTGTCCATATCTCTGATGCAACTCTTCGTCTTGGCCCGTGGCGCCGTCGGTTTCTTGTCTGGGCTGTGTAACCCGGGAGAGACGGATTACCCTCCTGGAGTGAATATCGATCGGATCCGAGACACCCTACACCGTCATCCGCCGAACCTCGTCCAGTTGAACACACCGACCCGACATGCTTCGGTGGCCCTGGTGATTCGGCCAAACCGCGATCTGCTGATGATCCGCCGCGCCGAGCGCGAGGGCGACCCATGGAGCGGTCATATGGCCTTCCCCGGTGGTCGCCGCGAGCCGGTCGACCCGGATCACCAGGCCACCGCCACCCGCGAGACCTTCGAAGAGGTGGGGCTGCAGCTTCCCCGCTCAGCGGCCATCGGCCGCCTCGATGACACCGTCTCTCCCTCCCAGGCGACAGCGCCGCGGCTGGTCATCTCTGCCTTCGTCTTCGCCGTCGATGATCCCGACCCAACCCTCACCCCCAACGGTGAAGTGGCCTCGACCCACTGGTTTCATCTCGACCGCTTCCTCCACGGCGAGGGGCGGACGACCATGCAGTACCAGTGGAACGATCGAAACGTCACTTTGCCAGCGGTGTACCTGGATGATCAACATATCTGGGGGTTGTCGCTTCGCATCCTCGACGACTTTGTCGGTAAGCTGCGCCGGTGACGTTTTTTTACCCCTCTCACATCAGAGTACAACCCGCAGCGCGTAGACGATCCGCCTTCACGGTCCGATCCCGGTCCAGGAGCTGAAGAGCACACCCCGCCCGAGGTCGTGGCAGACAGACCGCGGACGACCCCGGAAGAGATCGACGCCTGTGTTGCGGCGAACCGACGTTAGCGGTCGGTATGTTGTTCTTCATCCTGTTCGGTGCGCAGGCGATGGCCGATGAGTGGCATATCTCTGGCGGTGGTGAATTCAACGCCCGCGCCATCGGCGTGATGAACGCCGGATACCGCACGGAGCGGTGGTCTGTTCAGCTATTCACCGACACGGTAGAGGTGCGCACCGATCGGGAGCTGGATCGGGGGCGCTTCTGGGTGGCGGGTCGTCTGGAGGCGATCGCAGCGGGGCTGCTGAACTCACCGTGGATGGACGGCGCTCCGGCCTTAGAACAGGCGGTGAACGCGGGGTACGCTGGTGTTGAGGGGGGGTGGCAGCGGTACCTGCCTTGGGGGTTCTACGTCGGCGTTCAGGGCTTCGCCCGGTACTATTTCTTCTTCGAGGCTCCGACAACGACCGTCTCGGTTCCGGCTCCCCGGGAGCGACTCCAGGGAGAGGTGGTCCTTGGCTGGTGGACGGAGCAGGTGCAGGCGTCGCTGACAGCGGGCGGTCAGATCTCGCAGGGGCCCCAGCCACACATCCGCGGACAGCTCTCCGGCCGGATGCCCTGGACGGTGTCGCCGACAGGCTCGTTGTTGATGGGGTGGGGGTCTGATCAGGACTTCTTGACCCGGACGCGTCTGGGCGGCTTGAACCCCTATGTGGTGCCGCTGGCCGGGGCGGGGTGGGCGGAGTTTCTGGTCGAGGACTATGCGGCGATCCGTCTGGGACCGAGCGTACAGACCGATTGGTTGCATATGGACCTCGTGGCTGACCTCGCGTGGTTCGATGACCAGTCGGCGGCTGGGGTTGGCGTTCTCAGTCGGTTTCAACCCACCGAGCGCCGAGGCTTCGTCGAGATCAACCTGGGGTATGCGCCATGGCTGGCGCGGCAGCCAAACATCGGCCGCGGCTCGTTGTGGTTGCTGGCGGGCTTGGATTGGGGGCGCTGAAAGCCAGCTACTGCTCGGGGTGATCGAGCAGCCAGCGGGCGTCTTTCCACAGGCTCTCGAGGGTGTCGGGATCCGAGTCATAGAACCCACGGATGTCCCCGTCGCCATCAATGAGGACGAACTTCTGGCTGTGGAGGATGTCTGGGATGTCTTTGCCGGCCTGGCGCTGTACATCGACCAGCTGCTGAAACCCTTCGATGACACCGTAGACCGTTTGTTCTTCACCGGTCAGGAAGGTCCAGACGTCCGACGGCGCGTTGAGCTTGCGCCCATACTCGGTGAGCACAGGTGGGGTGTCATACGTCGGGTCGACCGAGATCGAGAGCAACCGTACATCAACGGGCTGAGCGTCTTCGATCTTCGGGAGGAGGGTGGCCATCCGAGCGGAGAGGACCGGGCAGATGTCCGGGCATCGCGTAAAGATAAAGTCGGTGACCCATACGGATCCTTCCATATCGGCTCTTCCGAACGACGCCCCGCTCTGGTCGATGAGGGTGAACTCGGGGATGGCCCCATAGTTGTCGGGCGGGTCCCGCTCTGGCCAAAGGAGGGCCGCGGTGGGCAGTCCGAGGACCAACAGGGCGAACAACGCCCAGAGGGGATGGAGGAAGGTGCTCTTCTCGCTCATTGATCCTGCTCTAGCCCGACTGGCTCAGATCAACATATCCAGAGACATGATCGCGAACATCCCGGAGAGGTAGATGAGCGAGGCGACGAAGAACTTCCGGGCCCAGCGTGCGCCGCCGTTGTTCTGGTAGCCGCGCCACGCTTTCCCGAACCACCACAGTCCGAGCGCAGCGCCGACGAGGAGCGTGGGCATTCCAGCGATGTTCGTGATGAACATGGCGAACGGCAGCGGGACCACGGCGAAGGTGTACAGCAGCATCTGCCGGCGGGTGATTTCGATGCCATGCTCTGAGGGGAGCATGACGAGACCGGCGTTGTCGTATTCTTTCTGTCGGTAGATCGTGATGGCGAGGGAGTGGGGGATCTGCCACAAAAACAGCAGCGCGAACAGAACCAGGCCGCCAGCGTCGAGGGTGCCCGTCGCGGCGGTCCATCCGATGAGCGGGGGCATGGCGCCGGGGATGGCGCCGACGAGGGTGTTCATCGAGCTGCGCCGCTTCAGCGGTGTGTAGACCAGCACATAAAGGACCAGCGCGATGGCTGCGAGAAGACCGGCGAGAGGTGTGGTCGCGAAGGTGAGCAGCGGGATGGAGATGGCGGACAACAGCAGCCCGAACGCGAGCGCGACGCTGGGCGCCATCCGCCCGGAGGGCAGGGGGCGTCGAGCGGTTCGCGCCATGTCCTTGTCGGACTCACGCTCCAGGTAATTGTTGAGGGTGTTGGCTGCGGCGACCACCATGGTGGTGCCGCCGACGGCGATGAGTGCCAGCGTCAGGCTGGTCGCAGCGCCGCTGAGCCAGAGCCCACCGCCTGCGGTGATGATGACCAACAGGCTGAGACGGGGCTTGGTCAGCGTGAAGAGGTCGCTGACCAGCCCCGAGAGGTCTTGTGCCGTGACGTCTACGGATGAAGCGGTGACTTGGGACACCGACGAACCTCTAGCGGAGGGGGTACAGGGTACTTCATCTGCTCTCCTAAGGCGCTCCTGTCAAGGAGGCAGGTGTTGGATTGAATGGGGGTGGAGGTTAGGAATTAATTGTCGGTAATGCCCGGCCCATCGAACAAAGTCGGGAAGCGCACTATTGCGAGATCGGCAAAAATCCCAAGGCGGGCTGCTGTAGCACATCCGTTGACGTGCGGTTAATCGACCGTCTAATCTGACGACCACTTCACCGCTCCGTCTGCAGCCACCCGCTGAAACCCACAGACGAATGGCCAACATGACTCAACAGTCGATGACATCCCGACTCAATCACAGCGTCCGAAGCCTGTTCGGCGCAGCTATGCTGAGCGGGATGTTTGCATTTGCGGGGCTGGGTGCAACCGCCACCGCAGATCAGACGACGCCCTACCAACTTCAGGAAGTGGGCGTCGACGAGCACCTCTCTGAGGAAGTCGCCGCTGATCTGACGTTCACCGATCACAACGGTGAGTCTGTCCGCCTGGGAGACTACTTCCAGGACGACAAGCCAGTCCTGCTGACGCTGAATTACCTCTCCTGCGAGACCCTGTGCAGCGTCCAGCTCAACGGTCTGCTGGATGGTCTCAAAGCGTTCGAGTGGACCGCAGGCGAGCAGTTCCGGATCGTGACTGTGAGCATCGATGCACGGGAAGATGCCGCGCTCGCGAAGGCGAAGCGGACCAGCTACCTCGCGGCCCTTGATCGGGGCGCTGACGTTGACTGGGCGTTTCTGACCGGTGAAGAAGCGCAGATCAACGCGTTGGCGGACGCGGTTGGCTTCCGCTTCACCTACGACGCGACGACCGATCAATTCGCCCACCCGGCGGTCCTGACGTTTTTGTCAAAAGACCGAATCATCAGCCGATATCTCTATGGGATCCAGTATCCGGCGCGCGACTTGAAGTTCGCCCTGATCGAGACCTCAGAAGGACGCGTCGGTAGCCCGGTGGACAAGATCATCCTCAGCTGTTTTCGATACGACACGACCGCAGGCAAGTACACTGCCACAATCTTCGGAATTGCCCGACTGGGCGGCGTGCTCACCGTTCTTGCCTTGTTGATCGCGGGTGCGATCGCGTGGCGGCGGGAGCTGCTTCCCCAAGCCGATGGGAGCCCGACCTAAAATGATCTCTTTCCTTCACACCCTGCTGATCTCCTCGCCGGCCCAGGCGGCGGACGAGAACGGGACGTTCTGGATGCCGCCCCGGGCCTCGTCGTTCGCGGGTGACGTCGACTTCACCTTTGACTTCATCTACTGGATCAGTCTGGTGTTCTTCCTGGTGCTGATGGGGGCGATGATCCTCTTCGCCATCCAGTACCGCCAGCGCACCGAAGACCAGAAGACGATGAACATCAAGGGCAGCCACACCATCGAGCTGGCCTGGGCGGTCTTCCCCAGCTTCCTGCTCATCGCGATGTTCGTCCTGGGCTTCCAGACCTATATGAAGCAGAGCATCCCGCCCGCGGACGCGATGAACGTCCGGGTCTACGCCCAGAAGTGGAACTGGACCTACTCCTACCCCGACCTGGGCATCGAGAACGTCCCTGTCCTCGTCGTGCCTCAGGGCAAGGCGGTGCGATTGACGATGAGCTCCAAGGACGTCCTCCACAGCTTCTATGTGCCGGACTTCCGCATCAAGCGCGACGTCGTCCCCAACCGCTACAGCGTCATCTGGTTCGACGTTCCTGAGGTCTTCAACGGCAACAGTGGTCGCGGCAACATGCCGACCGCCGCCGCAGAGCAGAAGGGGCTTCTGCTTGAGGACCAGGCGGGCATGACCCACGTCGCGCTCGACAACGACGGCGACGGCTTCACCGACGGCCTCGGCCGGGGTGAGCACCAGGTGTTCTGTACCGAGTACTGTGGCACCGACCACTCCCGGATGTATAGCCGCATCCGCGTGATGCCCGAGGACGAGTTCGACGCCTGGGTTGAGAAGATGACCGCCTTCGACCCCAGCACCCTTCCGCCGGAAGAGCGCGGCAAGCTGGTCTACCAGAAGTATGGCTGCGCGGGCTGCCACAGCCTCGACGGCTCCAAGCTGGTCGGACCCTCCTTCCAGGGCCTCTGGGGCCGGGAAGAGCAGATCGCCGGCATGGGCGCTGTTCAGGTGGACGAGAACTACATCCAGGAGTCCATCTGGGTCCCTGGCGCCAAGATCGTCGAGGGCTACGCCCCTCAGATGCCCACCTACCAGGGGCAGATCGACGATAAGCAGATCGATGACATTATCGCATTCATGAAGACTCTCCAGTGAGGCCGCGAAGCTCATGAGCACAACCACCCTTGACGCGACGCCACAGACCGAAGAGGCAGGGGAATCCTACCTCACCGCGAAACGCGGGATCATGTCGTGGCTGATTACGCTCGACCACAAGCGGATCGGGGTGATGTACCTCATCACGATCCTGACCTTCTTCCTCGCTGGCGGGCTCCTGGCTCTCGCAGTCCGCGCCGAGCTGTTCACCGCTGCCGGGGACATGTTCGACGGCGACACCTACAACAAGCTGTTCACCCTGCACGGGGCCATCATGGTCTTCCTCGTGCTGGTGCCGGCCATCCCCGCCTCGCTCGGCAACTTCCTCCTTCCGCTGATGCTCGGCGCGAAGGACGTCGCCTTCCCGCGGCTGAACCTGGCCAGCTTCTATATCTACGGCCTCGGCGCCGTCTTCTTCCTGGTCACCTTGATCGGGGGCGGCATCGACACGGGCTGGACGTTCTACACGCCCTACAGCTCGACCACCAACACCGGCGTCATCACCGCGATCGGTGGGGCGTTCATCCTCGGGTTCTCCTCGATCCTGACGGGCCTGAACTTCCTGGTGACCATCCACAAGATGCGCGCGCCCGGCATGACGTGGCGGAAGATGCCTCTGTTCGTCTGGGGGATGTACGCCACCAGCGTCATCCAGGTCCTCGCGACCCCGGTCATCGCCATCACCCTGTTTTTGCTCATCTTCGAGCGCGTCGCAGGCATCGGCATCTTTGATCCCGCGATGGGGGGCGATCCGGTCCTGTTCCAGCACTTCTTCTGGTTCTATAGCCACCCGGTCGTCTATGTGATGGTCCTCCCGGCCTTCGGCGTCATCTCTGAGACGGTTACCGTCCACAGCCGCAAGCACATCTTCGGCTATACGGCCATCGCAGCGTCTTCGGTCGCCATCGCCGCCATCGGCTTCGTGGTCTGGGGCCACCACCTGTTCGTCTCGGGGCAGTCTGAGCTGACCGGTACGGTGTTCTCCTTCCTGACCTTCGGCGTCGCGGTCCCGACCGCCATCAAGACCTGCTCCTGGATCGCGACCCTGTACGGCGGCTCGGTGCGTTGGAACACGGTCATGCTGTACACCCTCGGCTTCCTGTGGATCTTCACCATCGGCGGTCTGACTGGCCTGTTCCTGTCGACGTTGGCCACGGACG
>JBCBLB010000260.1:0-12193 GCA_038520555.1 Myxococcota bacterium
ACGGAGTAGACCTTGGACAACGAAGAAATCAACATCCATATAGACGAACCGGTTCTGTTTCTGCATAAGAAGCGTCCGAGCTGGGGCGCAGCGATGCTGGCGCGTGAAGCAGACGGGCGTCGGAGCTATCAATTCCAGGACGGCTCACTTCGCAAGTTTAAGAAGGGGTTTTACCATCTCTTCGAGCCGCTGAACGAGTCATCTACAGTGATGGAGACGTTGGTAGAAGATCTCCAACAGAAGTACGACGCGTCGCTGGATCAGAAGCGTCTCTCGGCGCGCCGCAACCAGCCGCCGGTGATGGAATTCGAAGAGCAGGTTCAGGTCTTCCGGGCGCTGTACCCGCATGGCTTCCAGGATCCCGGGTTCATCGAAGAGTGGCGGGGTGGCGGGGATATCCGTCGTCGCAAGCGCCATACAGCGCCTGCGTCTGCGCAGGCGCAGGCGCTGCTGTCTCGCGAGCGACTGACCCGGCTGTTGAAGACCGGGCAGTACAGCAAGATCCACACCTCGATGGTGCGGGTCCTGTCCAAAACAGGCATGGTCAGCCCATCGAAGGCGGTCAAGCCGCTTCGCGCCCTCGACGCCGGGTATCATCAGCGGCTGTCCCACGCGTTGTTCGACGTATTGTACGGCGACGGCCACTACATCGACCGGCTCCGGGAGTACATCCTGGCGCTGGACGCAGACGGCACGATCCAGGTCCGCTGGCCGATGGTCACCGCGCTGCCCGCGCTGGTGCATCCCACCCGTCACGTCTGCGTGCGCCGCTCGGCGTTCCGCCTGCAGGCCCGCAGCATGGCGCCGAATTCGCACCTCAAGAAGGTGCCGACGCCCAAGGGCTACCGGCGCGCCCGGAAGATGGCTCGCGCGGTCCACAAGCGGCTGCTGGCTGAGGGGCTGGAGCCCCGCGACCTGCTCGACACCCGCGTGTTCATCTGGGAGACGCTGCGTCCGAAGGGCCGGGCGCTCCTCGATGAGCTGCCGAAGACCATGGCCGCATAAAGGCCCCACCGCATCGGCAGACGCTGAGACACTGCCACGATGTTGACGTCGCCTTCGAGCGAAGGCGGCGCTTTTTCTGTGCAGGCTGGAAGAGCAGATGCCACGAGGTGAGAGACGATCGACACAAGAGCGAAGTTCTTCCGGCCGAAGAGCAAAATAGTTGACCATGCAGATGGATGAGAGTGATGAAAATGCGACCCTGGATGACGGTTGGCCTCTTCGGGTTGTGCGGTTGCTCCGGGACCCTGACCTATATCGAGATCGACTTCCGCGACGCCGTCACCGTCGAGGGGGGCGGGCTGCTCTCTGAGCTGGTCGGGGCGCTGGGCTTCGACGGCTTCACCAGCATGGACCTGACCGACGCGCAGGAGCTCCAGAACCAGGGCGTCGAGCCCGGCGATATCCAGGACGTCCAGCTCGTCACCTTCCAGCTGACGGCCACCAGCCCCTCCGGCGCTGATTTATCGTTCATCAACACCATGGACGTCTTCGCGTCTGCGCCAGACCTCAACGAAGTTCAGGTCGCGTCGCAGGACACCTTCCCGGCCGGCCAGGCGCAGGTCGACTTCACCATCTCCGCGCTGGACCTGACCGAATACGTGGTCAGCGAGTCGATGACCCTGAGCACGGACGTCAACGGCAACCAGCCCGTCGACGATACCGAGATCGAAGCCTACGTCGTCCTCGACGTGGGGGTGACCCTACAGGGTGCCCTCAACCAGGCCCGCAACTGATTCGACCGACTTGGCGCTGCTCCGAAACAGGTCGGCCTGTCGCGGGCCCGCCTCCATCACTGGCGCCCGATCGGCGAACCGATTGAGCAGCCGCCCCGCCATCGCCGCGCCAGCCAACAACTGCGCCTCAACATCTCCAGCCTCGCAGATCCCGACCTGCCGCTCTGCGTCGAAGCCCTTCAGCGCGACGCCCATAGCGAGCGCGACCATGTCATCTGCGAACACCAGCGCGTCGAACGGGCCGTGAACGTCACCGTCTGGCTCGATCACGCGCCACCCCGCAGCGGTGTGCTCGACACGCGATGGCATCGGCTCTGGCCACGTGGGAGACAGCGCCGTGGCCAGCTGTACGGGATCGACCCGATACCGGTCCGCCGCGTCTGTGGGCGTGATGAGCCCGTCCGCCGTCCAGCTCGACGCCAGCCGCCCGGGCCACCCCGTCTTCAGGGACACCGTCTGGGGAGCGCCGGTCGCCTCTGGGCCGAACAAGGTGTTCGGGTAGGCGTGATCGGTCAACAACCGGGCGAGGCTCGCTCCCGCCACCCCGCCGCCGATGATCGCCGTCGACGGCGGGTCTTCGTACAGCGGCCGGTTCGTCTTCCGCGCAAATGCCGCGACGTTGAGGCGCCGGGCCTGATCGTCGGTGTACCGCGGACGGATCTCGCCGATGACCGGCTGCGCCGGCTGAAACGGTCGATCGAACTGGCCCATACACCACAGCAACCCGCCGTAGGACGCCGGATCCCGGCCGTCCAGCGCGTAGCGGTGGTTGAGATCGACCAACCGGCTGAGCGCTTCCCCCGGGCCGCGGGTCCACATCAGCAGCGCCTTTCCCCAGGTCATCCGCACGTTGTTGTGAAGCTCACCATGGATGAGCAGAGCGCGCTGCGCAGCGTCCCACAGCGCATCTCCGGTCCGGCCGCGGGCGAGCGCTTCGAACGTCGGCAGCATCGGTCGCTCGTCGTGGCTGTGCACCGACAGCGTGGTCAGCGCCCACTCTGGCAGGGCCGCCACCGAGTCGTGGGCGGGCTCATAGAAACAGTAGCTGTAGGCCAGCTCTCGCCAGATGAGCACCTCATCGAGGTACTTCTCTGCCCCTGTGCCACCCCGTTCGCTCGCCTCCCGAACGATCCGTGTCGGCGCCACATGGCCGTAGTGCAGATACGCCGACATCCGACTGACCCCGTCCCGCAGCGGATCGTTCCGATCCCGAGCGTAGTACTTCAGTCCCTCTGCCAAAAAGGCATCCCAGCGGGCATATCCCGCTTGCGCGCCGCCGCGGGTGTGTGGCACCGGGCCGATGGTGTGGTCAATGTCGCACTGCGCGATCAGCGCCGAGAGATCCGCCTCTGCAAGCTCTACCGGGACAAACGGCAGATCGGGGACGAACATCTCATGGTTCGGCGCCGCCTCTGCCCAGGGGCGTCCCCGGCGTTCCCGCCGCAGCGTCTCGGTCGCCTTTCGGAACGCGAACGCACGGGTATGGGCCATCCCGATGAGACGCATGGGCACCACACAGGCGGTGTCGACGCACCACACCGGCGGCGCGATCGACGCCGCAAGACGGCCGGTCCACAGCGCCAGCGGCTGCACCGGCATCTCTTCGGTGATGACCACGGCTGCGCGCGCCGCGAGCTGCTTCAGGAACGGACCGCGGTGACCGGGCCGCTCCAGATGGAAGGCGTAGCCGACGCCCCGTGCACGAACCGCTGCACAGGCATCGCGGGCGCCCTCCAAAATGAACCGATGATGTCGATCCGACGCATAGGGATACCGCTCCGAGACCGCATGGTAGACGAACGCCGGCACCCCCAGACGGTTGGCGATGCGAATCGCGACGTCCAAGGCTGGGTTTTCATGACCGCGTGCGGCGGTGCGCATCCAATACAGGACAAACGCGCCCCCTTCAACGATTGGCGCCGGGCTCAGCGGGCGGACGCGCTCTGCGAGGACAAACGGCAGTTCAGCGATCGGAGACGTGCTCATACACGGGCACTAGCGCTGCGCCGCAGCGTTCCCACCGACTCATCGGGAACGAAGGAAGAAGTCTCCTTTCGCAGCAGAGGGATCGACCGGCCGCCCCTGCTGGACGATCACGGCGTCTCCTGCGGCGGCGATCCGGCGAGCGGCGCTTCGGGCGCGTTCCCGGAAGTCATCGACCGGTGTATCCAGCGCGGCCTGGGCCTGCATCGGGTCGACCGCCCGGCCTCCCGAGAGGGCAGCGCGCAGCCACTGTTCGATGGCTGCGTCGTCGCGATCGGGCTTGTTGCGGCGGCACCGCTTGGAGCAGTAGCGAACGTGGTCCCAGTCATCGGCCCACTTCTTGCGCCACTCGATGATCCGCCCGCAGGTGGCGCACCACTTCGGCGAAGGCTCAGCACGCGCCGCGCGGCGGCTCACCTGGCGGCTCACTTGGCGACCGCGCGCGCCTCAGGCAGGTACCCGGCGAGGATCTCGCGCGGGTTGAAGCCCTTCAGTTCCCCGAAGCGGTATATCGAGACGCCGATCGGCAGCGGCCGCAGCTGGCCGTCCAGGCCCTCATAGTGATGGATCCCCGGCGTCATCTGCACGGCCTCGTCGGGCGCGATGGACAGCGCGTGCGCCGTCGGGACGATCAACAGGATCGCGGGAGCATCGGTCCACGAGCGCATCCGCGTGATGATGGCTTCTGCCTGGTGGATCGTCTCGCTCAAGAACGGCGGGTCGATCGCCCATGCGCCGGGGAAGCGGGCATGATCGGCGGAGAAGAAGCTTCCGTAGCTGCCCAGCGGCCCGTCGGTGTCCGGGAAGACCGAGAAGAAGCCCACGTCCGGCCTGCCCAACAGCCGCGCGTTGAAGGGTGAGGCGAACGCTTCATTTCGCACCCCCCACTCATAGAAGCGATCAAAGACGGCCTGCGGCGGGCCGATCTGGCGGGTGCGTGCATAGACCGTCGCATACCGGAGGCTGGCATTGACCACATGCCGGAGCCCATCGGCGTCACCGTAGCGCGCAGCGGTGATTCGGAGCAGGCGCTCGATCGGGGGGACCCGGGCGACCCGAAAGTCCCCATATTTGATCTCATCGTCGGTCAACCGCGGTGACATCTCCGGCACCGGCGCGATCGGCCCCTGGCGCACGATGTCCCGAATCAGAGGGGCGAGGATCTCGGCCACGGCGAACGCTTCATCTTCATGTCGGCCCACGTCCTGGAAGCCCTGGGCGATCTGGGAAACGGTCAGGTCTGCAAAGAGTTGTGCGGGTGCGGTGATCGTCCGGTCGAGCAGCCGCCGCATGATCGCGTTCTCCAAGGCCGTCGCTGTTGCTGCCGCCACCTCAGGCGTCGAGGACAGGATTCGTCGAGCCTGTCGAAGGATCCGTTGGGAGACGGTCCACCAGAGATAGGACGTTAAAAGCGAGGAGTGGGGCACGGCAACCTCTCTGACTGTTGTTACTGCTCTTGTATAAGGTTTGTATACTTTTTGGGTAGCACACAAGCCTGACTTGTCACAAAAACACCCCTGGAGGCTCCCTTTGAACGACAGCCGTCCTCTCCTCATCCTCCGAACCGAGCGAACCGGCGCACGGTTTGTCTATGACGCCCTCGGCGCCACACAGGCCACCCTCCGCATGGTTCCGGCGGACGCATCGCTCGAACAGCTCCACACACACGCCGAAGCCATCGCGGCCTGGAAGAACGAACATCCCCATGGCGGCGTGGCCTCGTTGGGGGACATCCCCAGCCTCGCCCATGCCCTGGCCGGTCAACGTGAGCCCTCCGTCACAGGCGCCGGGCTGCGCGCGACCCTGGCTTGTCTGGATAAGGCGTGGTGCCGTCAACGGGTCACCCACGATCTCGGTCAGCTCAAGACCACCGTGCTGCGCACCGGCGACGACCACGTGCCCAGGCCTGGCGGGCCGACGCCGCTGGGTGTGATGGTCAAGCCGATCGGCGGGTGCGCCTCGATCGGGATTGTACACACCCAGCCCGGCGAGCCGGCGCCGCCCATCGCGGCGCCCAGCGGCCCCATCGACGCCCTCTGTCGGGCTTATCTGGGCGAGAACGAGGCCGGCGTCGTCGCAGTCGTCGAAGAGTACGTCTCTCCCGACGTGCCCCGGGTCAGCGTCGACGGCTGGGTCAATGGAGACGGCCAGCCGATCCCCTTCGCGGTCAGCGACAACATCTATATCGACGGCGAGCCAGAGCGCTTCGATCATCAGATGCTCCCCACCCGGCTGTCTGCCGCGGCCGAAGCGGCCTGTTGGACGCTATACCGCGCGGTCGTCGAACGACTGGCCGCGGACTACGATCTACGCGATCAGTTCTGCGATGTGGAGATGTTCGTCTTTGACGCAGACACCGACGCCCCCCGGGCAGAGGTGATGGAGGTCAACTGCCGGGTCCACCCCAACATCTCGCCGATCTTCCGCCGCTGCCTGGACGGCGGTGATGTCCTGGGCGCTCACCTCACACCGCCCCAGGCGGCGCCCACACGCCGAGATCTGGCGGGTGGGTTGTTTTATCTGTGGTCCGCCCCAGGCGACGACGCTGGCCGACCCGACCCGGACGCCGTCGCCCGCTTGGAAGCAGAGAACGACGTGCTCGCCTGTGTCTTCGATGATGCCGGCCCGAAGAGCAACGGCTGGACCTGTTGGGGGTGGTTGTATGTCTTCGCCGATTCAGCCGATGGCGTCAGGGCGCTGGGCGAGCGTGCCCGAACGGCGCTGATGGGCTGACTTCATCCGGTCGGCGGGAAGAGCGTCGGATAGCTGTCGAGGAGGGTTTGAGCGGTCTCCTGGAGATGGGCCTGCAAGAGCTGTGCGGCGCGATCGGCGTCACGTTCCACGGTCGCTTTGGCGATGGCCGCGTGTTCGCCGGGGATGTTCCGATGGGACGCCTGGCTTCGGTACCGCTCCGCGGCGAGGTTCCGATACCGCTCCGCGTGATCGTAGAGGTTCTCGCGAAACTGCTGCAGGTACATCGACGGGCAGGCGCTGCACAGGGCGCGGTGGAACGCCCGGTGGTTGGTGGCGAAGTGGTCTTGATCGAACTCCGGGCCCAACCGAGAGGATGCCTGGAGGACATGAAGAGCAGCCATGATCTGCCCCTCCCACGCGAGATCCCCGGCAGCGATGGCGTCACGAAGGGCCATGGTTTCGATCCGCTGCCGGGTGCGGGTCAGATCCAGGAGATCGGTCCGCGAGATGGGAGCGACGCGAAACCCCTTCTGATCTTCAATCACCACGAAGCCCTGCGCTGCGAGGCGATTGGCTGCTTCCCGGAGGGGGCCGCGGCTGATCTTGTACCGCTGTGCGAGGGGGACGAGCTTCAGCTTCGTGCCGGGGGTGATGACGCCGCGGATGATTTCATCGCGGAGGCGGGCGGTGACGAGCGATGCGTCGGTGCGAATTGCGCTGCCCATCATTCTCCGTTGACAGTCATAGGGGTGATGATAACCAGAAGTCAACCATCCTCAAAATGTCAACATTTTGAGGATGGCTGACACTCTCGAATAAGAGGCTTCTGACCCATGCGCCTTGCTTCCATTCTCCACAACAACTCTCCCCGCATCGCTGCGCGACGGGACGACGGGCAGCTCGTCGACCTGACCGCCGCCGATCCGACCCTCGGCGGTGACGTCAGCGCCCTGATCGCATCGGGTGATGACTGGCAGGCGCGTGCGCGCGCTGTGGCCGGTGGGGCGGCGACGCTGGATGAAGCAGCGGTGCAGTGGCGACCGGTGGTGCCGCAGCCGATGAAGATCATCTGTCTCGGCCTCAACGACATCGATCATGCGCATGAGGCGGGGCTTCCGGTGCCGGATTTTCCGGTCATCTTCTCGCGGTTCGCTTCGTCGCTGATCGGCCACAACCAGCCCATGGTGCGGCCGCCCGAGTCGCATATGCTCGACTATGAAGTTGAACTGGCGGTGGTGATCGGGAAGGGCGGGCGCCGCATCGCGAGAGCGGACGCGTTGGCCCATGTCGCCGGGTACACCGTCTTCAACGACGGCAGCATCCGCGACTATCAGGTCCGCAATTCGCAGTGGACGCTGGGCAAGAACTTCCACGGCACAGGCGCCCTGGGCCCGGAGCTGGTCACCCCCGACGTCCTGCCGCCCGGCGCTTCGGGCCTGCGGATGACCACACGCGTCGGCGATGAGCTGCTTCAGGACGGCAACACGGGTCGCATGATCTTCTCGGTCGCCCAGACCATCGCCCTGCTCTCGGACGCGGTCCTCCTCGAACCCGGTGACGTGATCGCCATGGGCACCCCGTCAGGCATCGGCTTCGCCCGGAAGCCCCAGCGGTTCCTCAAGCCCGGTGAGATCTGCTCGGTTGAGATCGAGCAGATCGGCCGCATCGACAGCCCCATCGTTGACGAAGTGCCCGCCCACGCGTCAGCGACGTCCCCCGCCGCGCAGCCGCGCGCCTGATTGAAGGAGAACATGATGGACACTGAGAACATGGTCGAGTCAGAGGCCACGCACCAGCGGCGCCAGGGCATCCGCGTCCGCCGCTTCCACCACCACGCCTTCCGGACCGAAGACATGGAGGTCACCCGGAAGTTCTGGGAGGACTTCCTGGGGATGCCGCTCATCGGCACCTTCGTCGAGACAGTCGATCCGGTCACCGAAGGCCCGTCGAACTACATCCACACCTTCTTCGAGATGGCGGACGGCAGCGCCCTGGCGTTCTTCCAGTTCGAGCAGGGCATGTACAAGACCAGCGACATCACGGGCAATCAGGATCCCTTCGATCACCACATCGCCCTGGAAGTCGACACCAAAGAAGACGTCCTGGCCTTCCGTGATCGCGCTGAGGCGCACGGCGTCGAGTACATGCTCATCGACCACGGCTACTGCTACTCCATCTACATGCACGATCCGAACGGCATGCAGGTCGAGCTGACCTCAAAGGTTCCCCAGACCGTTGAGATCATGGAGCGCCACGCGAAGACGGCCCACGAAGATCTGCGCCGCTGGCTGGCGGGCTTGAAGAAGGGCAACAACAGCTACCGCACCTTCCGCGGCGACGCAGACTGAGATGGCGCAGATCTGCCTGAGCTTCGACAACGGACCGGATCCTGTGGTGACTCCGCACGTCCTCGACGTGCTCGATCGCCACGGGGTGACGGCCTGGTTCTTCGTCCTCGGGCACAGGCTGGCCGAACCCGGCGGCCTGGATCTCGCGCGGCAGATCCGGGACGCTGGCCACCGGCTCGGGAACCACTCCTACAGCCACCAGACGCCTCTGGGCGACGACCGACGCCCCGACGCAGTCGAGCAGGAGCTGGCCCGCACAGACGCCCTGCTCGACCGCGTCGGGGTCAACGCCCGCACCTTCCGCCCCTTCGGCGGCGGCGGAAAGCTTGGACCGCACCTGCTCTCTCCTCAGGCCGTCGAATACCTCACGGCGCGCGGCCACACCTGCGTGCTGTGGAACGTCGTCCCGGGCGACTGGCTGGACGCGGACGGGTGGGTCGACGCGGCGCTCCGACAGATCGGTGACCACGATCATGCCCTGGTGGTGCTCCATGACATCCTCCCAGACGCCATGGCACACCTCGACGACTTCCTGACCGCGCTCAAGACGCGCGGCCACACCCTGACCGCCGAACTTCCTGTGGACTGTCTGCCCATCATCGCGGGGACGCCGCAGGTCGACCTGTCCCCTTACGTGCAGGCTGCGTCGACCTGAGCGCTCACTGCCGTTTGAAAACCCGGTTGATCACATGGGTCTCACCGGCTGGTGTGTTCACGGTGATCCGCTGCGTCAGGGTCGCGCCGTCCTCGGACAGGATGCGGCGGACGTTCATGGTCCCCTGCCCCTTCGCCATGGGCATCGTCATGTTCGAGACCAGGACCTCACCCTCCCAGCTGTGACGGGTCTGTACCTCGCCCCGGTCCCCCTCTACCGTGCGGGTCTCGCCGTCGACCTGGAGGACGTCTGTGTTCGTGCGGAAGGACGATTCGTTCTTCACCGTGACCTGGTTGTCGTCCTGGGTGATGGTCTGGGTGACGACCAGCCGATCCGCGGCCCGGCGCATCATCATGTTCGCGCCCTGCGCCTTGAGAAGCGGCTCCAGGGAATCTGACGACTTCAGATCCAGCACCCAGGTGCCTGAATAGTCCGCCGCCCATGCGGACGAGGCGGTGAACATCACAGAGAACATGAGGCAGAGCGCGAGAACGGTTCGAATCATCATGACCCTCCAGGGTGAGACAGCGGTTGTGGTTCCGCGAAGGGCTTCGGCACGTCTTGCGGAAGCCCCCACACTCTCTTCTTACGAAGCAGGTGTTGAGCGAATGTGAAGCGCAGGGATGTCGCGGGTTCCACCTACAGACCCGGGGTGGGTTGAAGGGCGATATGGGATCGAATACGTGAGATATGGACGTCGAAAACTGACGTCTACCAACGGAGAAAAGCTCAGGTTTGGACTCAATCTAAGTCAACTCGACGTGCTGGTTCGAATCCAGCCCCGCTCATCTACCTTTTCTGAGCGGGTGGCGGAACGGTAGACGCCGGGAACACCCGGTCGAGCATCAGGTTCAAATTATTCCTCCGAAGTTTATCCATTCGCCGTGGTCGCCATCTCAACTTCCTACGTCCACTCTGCGTCAGATGGTGGTGCAACTCCACCCCGATGCTCTCTCCCTTCTGCATCGGTGGTCAAACAGTACGACGGGCGCATTCATGACTTATCCGTAGGATTAAACGCCGTTGGCGACAGAAATCACGGCACCCTTGACCCGGCAGGAAGGATACCTCTGTCGGGTCTCTTTTTTATCCCCCTCCACTCCACGATTTTGACCCGGTGACCGCGATCTTGTGAGTCAGCCAGCCTGACAGAGCCCCCCAAAGCCGCACAAATGGTGCAGCAGTTGTGTGCGGAGGGTGTGCGGCTGCCTGCCAGACCGGGTCGCCTGTGATGTCGATGGGGTCGAGGATGGCGCAGGAGTGTACAGACCTGGGCTGGGGATGGGTGAGGCTTCTGGGCGCAGATAAAATACCCGTATATTTTCCTTGACGCCCTCACAAAATACCCGTATATTTAGAGTGTCAGGCGGGGAGCACAACCCACCCCGCTCCGGAGTCCATTATGCCGCGCACCAACCGGATCGAGATCGCCCTCAACGACAACGAAATGAGCAGGATGCTACAGCACGCCGCGAAGACCCACGCCACCGCCAAGGGCGTCAATCTGGCCCGCTTCATCCGAGAGGCTGCCCTGGAGCAGGCGACGGCCAGTGGGCTGGTCATCGTTGCCGTCGACTGGCAGAACAACGCCGAGTCGTTCTGGGACACGGTCCGCCAAGACAGCGTTGCGCCCGCACCGCTTAAGGCGCTTGCTGACGGTCCGGATCAAGTCATGGTGTCTGTTGTCGTCGCCAACAAGATCCGTGCATACCATCCTGACGCCTCGTCGGCGCTGGTCTTCCGGGACGTCGAGGACCTGGACGACCTTGCAGAGGGCCTCAACAGCCTGACCGGCCTGATGAAGGGCAACGTCATCCCCAGCAACGACCCTGACGTGGGAATGGATGACGGTGACTTGCGGCGTGCCTATGGCGTCGACTGGACCGACATCCCGCAGTTTGGAGGCGACGAGCCTGATGACACCGTTGGGGTGTGGTCCTGGGACGATGAGCGATTCCTGGTCGGTGAAGCGTGGGAGGTGGAGATCGTCGACCGGGAGATTGGCGTAGATGCTGCCCGCGTCCTGGATAATGAGCGCCTTGAGGGTCTCATGGGCGCTCATCCTAAGCACGTCCCAGCCCTTCGCCGATTGCTTGAGGCTGCCGACGATGGTGACGAGGATGCAGTGAGGGCGCTCCGGGACATCCAAGATAATCGTCAAGATGGGGAGGAGGGCTGCGGATGGAAGGCCATCCTGAAGGACTGGGAAGAAGGCCTCATCGAGGGGGAGTGAGGGCCCGAGTCCCGCCCTGTCTTTGACGCGGGATCGCACGCCGAATAAGCTTCCCGAGCAGCGGAGGAACGGTTCCGATCTGGTCTCATAAGCCACGCCCCTGGCGGTTCGAATCCGCCCCCTGCATCTCGACTTGTAACTTTGACACGCTGATAATCCAGCAACACGAAGGGTAATCAGTCAGCACAGGTTCAAGGTTACATATCAGCCAGCCCAACCGATCGGCCGATCATTCTCTGGTGGTCGGTCTTCTTTGTGGTGCGGGGTCGCTCCAGCGGATCGGCCTGGTAAAGGTCTGACCTGGGTTTCCCCACACGTGGTGTTGTTATTTTCGGACACCATGAGAGAGCCCGTAATCGGCCGTTATGATCCGGAAATAAAGGTTACACAACGGGTATGGCGCGTTGATTGTGGCTTGACGGATCGGGTCGATCTATCGGTGGTCGTTGCCCGCGTTGAGACCTATACTGACGAGCGCGCGGGGATGCGGAGGGCGCGGGGCCCGGCGGGGGGGGCGGGGGGGAGGGCGGGGGGGGGGGGG
>JBCBLB010000087.1:0-19758 GCA_038520555.1 Myxococcota bacterium
AAGACAGCGACATCCTGGTGCTGACCGCCCTGGACTTCCGGCTGCTCCTCGAAGACCACCCCGAGACCGCCAACCGGATCCTCATTCAGGTCAGCCGGGTCCTCAGCCAACGGGTGCGCTTCCTCAACAAGCGGCTGTTCCCCGACGAATAAGCCGCGGTTTCGCCGACTTATGGGCAGGGCGCGTCGATGGGGGTGCGGAAGTCGCCGACCACCTCGACCGCCGGCTGGGTGGTGTCGGCCAGGAAGTCCTCGCCAAGGGGATAGAGCGTCGCTGAGAATGTGGCCGCGAACGCTGTCCCAGCCACCTCGGTGAGCGCGATCGACCATGTCGGCCCGACATAGCTCGTGTCCCCAGCGTCGAGGCCGACAGACAGATCAACGAACCCGATCTCCTCGAAGTTCTGGTTGTCTGAGGTGTAGGTGCCCACCGCCACATCCGGCGGCAGGGCCACCATGACGCTGCCGATGAACGGGGCGTCCGGGGAGAGGGTCCGGCTCATCTGCCAGGACAGGGTGGTGAAGCCGTTGGCGCACAGATCGACGCCGATGGCGTCCTCGAAGTCTCCGCTCACGGCGCCGCTGGCGGTGGCGTTGAACGTCTCCACTCCACCATCGCCGCCGCCGTTCGGAGCAGTGCTGGCGGTGTCATCTTCGCGACCTCCGCCGTCACAGGCGACGAGGAGCAAGGCGACGAGGAGCAAGGCGATGAGGTTGGGGATGGGGTTCGGGTTCGGCATTTCTTCTCCGGTCATCGTGGGGACACAGAGAACGTAGGCCTCCGACCGTGGGCGTAGATTGACAGCGAATGACATCGGTCATGGCAGGAGGTCTGGCCGTATCTTCTTTTTTGTGCCTCAAAATATTCGTTGGTCCGTTGCCAATATGCTGACGCTGCGCGTCAAACACAGTGTTGGCACCCGTTCGACATGGGGCTCACCAGGGGGGATGGATGATGAAGCGAACGCTGGCGGTCTGGATGGTGGGCGCGTCAGCGATGGGGGGCGTCGCCCAGGCAGGTGACTTTGGGCATCTGGACATCTATGGGACGACGCGGTTTCCGCTGACCGCAGGGGTCGGGGCCCGTGTGGAGGTGCCGATGCGGCTGCAGTTCTCGGCGGCGGGAGGGATGGTCCCCGACGCCTACTCGAACGCGCTCGCCTCGACGGTGACGGGGCTGACCGGTGGGGAGGAGATCGTGGGCGCTGCCGTCGACGTGATGCTCGCCCGGACCAACTACATCCACCTCGGGGCGGGCTGGCGCCCGTTTCGCCGAGCAGGGTTGGTCTTCGCCGGAGGGGTCCAGCGGCTGCGCCTGGGAGGGAGCGTCGCGGACATCAACATCGAAGGGATCGATCTCACCGAGATCCCAGAGGCCGAGCAGACCGCGATCCGCTCGACCTTGAACATGGTCACCGCAGAGATGCGCTACGACGCCGCCATCGCCGATCGGCTGGTGGTGAGCGTCTCTGCGGGATGGATGCAGACGGTCAACGCGCAGACGTCCATTTCGGTACCGGACGATCTGTACACCGACGACGTCGCTGAGGCGGCTTCGCTGGCGTCCGCGCAGATTGACACGCTGTATTCCACGTACTTCCGCTCGCCCACCCTCGGTGTGGCGGTGGGGTACCGCTTCTTCTGAGCGTTTCGCGCCCATAAGGAGCAGCCGGGAGCGACTGTGGGGGGCGCTCCCGGCTTATCTCTTCCCTTGGGTTCAGTACTGCGGCAAGTCGGTGTCGATCTCGCGGGCCCAGCCGTTGATGCCGCCCTCAAGGTTGGTGACGTCCGAATAGCCCGCATCCGTGAGCGCTTTGGCGGCTTTGGCGGAGCGCCCGCCGCTCTTGCAGTGGACCAGGATCGGCCGATCCTGGGGGATGCCCTCAACATCGCCGTCGATGATCTGCTCGTGGGGCCGCAGCAGATCGACGAAGTCGAGCTTGACGATGTCGGCCTCATGGGGCTTGCGGACGTCGAGGACGAAGGGCGCCCACCCCTCATCCAGGCGCGCCTTCGCCTGCTGGACGCTGATCCGGTGGAAGTCCTCGATGGCGGCTGCGCCCTCATCAATGGAGACCACGCCGCAGAACTGCTTGTAGTCGATAAGTTCAGTGATCGGCCTGGCATCGGGATCTTTGCGCAGCTTCAGGGTCCGGAAGGTCATGCGCATGGCGTCGAAGAGCAACAGCCGCCCAGAGAGGGTCTCGCCCTTGCCAAGCAGGATCTTGATGGTCTCGTTGGCCTGAATGCTGCCGATGATGCCAGGAAGCACGCCGAGGACACCGCCTTCGGCGCAAGAGGGGACCAGCCCCGGCGGGGGCGGCTCGGGGTACAGGTCCCGATAGTTCGGCCCGCCCTGGTGGTTGAAGACCGTCGCCTGACCTTCGAACTTGAAGATCGAGCCATAGACGTTGGGCTTGTTGAGGAGGACGCAGGCGTCGTTGACCAGGTACCGCGTGGGGAAGTTGTCGGTGCCATCCACGATGACGTCGTAGGGGGCCATGATGTCGAGGGCGTTGTCGCTCTGGAGGGCGACGTTGTACAGGTCAACCTGGGCGTGGGGGTTGATCTCAAGGATGCGCGCCCTGGCGGACTCGGTCTTCAGCTTGCCCACGGTGGAGGTGCTGTGGATGATCTGCCGCTGGAGGTTGGTCTCATCGACCGTGTCGAAGTCGACGATGCCGATCCGGCCGACGCCAGCGGCGGCGAGGTACATCAGCAGCGGGCTGCCGAGCCCACCGGTGCCCACACACAGGACCCGGCCCCCCTTCAGCCGACGCTGTCCTTCGACGCCGACCTCATCAAGGATCAGGTGCCGAGAGAAGCGGCGGATGTCCCAGTTGTCCAGCTCGGGAAGCTCATCGAGCGGCCGCATCAGCAACCCCCTGCGATGGAAGGGACGATGATCAGGGTGTCGCCGGTGCGCAGCGCAGTCGCGCCCTTGTCGTCGAGGAAGCGGATGTCTTCGTCGTTGAGGTAGACGTTGACGAAGCTCCGGAGCTTGCCGTCGCTGTCCCGGAGGTGCTTGTGCAATCCGGTATATGTCCCGGTCAGGTTCTGCAGCGCCTCATCGACGGTGCTGCCGTCGACGTCGACGGCCCGCTGTCCGTCGGTGTATGCGCGCAATGCGGTCGGTATCTCGATGCTCACGGCCATCTCAATTCTCCAGCTCTCAGGGTTCAACTTCGCGAACGCAATCGTTCACTCGGCGAGCAGCGTCTCACGGTCCATCGTGGTCCGGTCTTCGCGCAGCCGCCAGCTCATCACATCAACCATCGTCCCCTCATGGACGGCGGCGATGAGGTAACTCATGTTCGGCAGGGCCAGATCCCGGTCGGTGTCCGAGAACATGGCCGGGTGGTCAGGGTGGGAGTGGTAGTAGCCGAGCACATCCAGGTCCCGCTTCGCAACCTGACGTTCCGCCTTCATCAACGCCAGGGCGCTGACGGCGTAGCGGTTCGCCGCGTCGTCGATCCGCTCATTGGCCAACGCCACCACGTCGGAGACCCGTCCGGTCGACCGAGCACCTGCGAGGATGCCCACGACTTCGAAGGGGTAGCCGTTCTCGACATGGGCTCGAAGCAGCGCCATCGCAGCGCTGCTGATGGTCAGGGTCGTGCCGGAAAATTGCACGTCTTGTGGGTTGAGGGCTGACATCAGAGAACCGTTGAAACACCGACCAAATTGGTAGGAGTTTCAGCGTAGCCCAGCCGGGGAATCAGGCCAACAACATCGTGCGCTTGTCAAACGCCTCTTCACAGGCGGAGAGCAGGTCTGCGGGGTCCGCGAGGCCGCCCGCGCCGTAGTCCCCACACGCCAGGCGCTTGACCGCAGGGTCGACGATGATGAACCGATCCAGATCCTTGAGCCAACCCAGGTTTCGCTGAATCACCGGGTTGTTCCACATCTCGGTGTTCATCGCCGGCCCGAGGACGATCTGTTTTCCCACCGGCAGAGCCGTCATCACCGTCGTCAGCGCATCATCGGCGAAGCCAACCGCCAGCTTGCTCATCGTGTTCGCTGTCAAGGGCGCAACACAGGCGACGTCGGCCCACTTCGCCCACTCGATATGGGCCATGGCGTCCGAGAAGTTATCCAGCATGACGTCCTGGCCGGTCAATCCGGCGAAGGTCACCGCGCCGACAAACCGGGTGGCGTTGTGGGTCATGATCACCCGCACCGTGTGTCCGCGCTTGATGGCCTGTGAGGTGAGTTCACAGGCTTTATACGCCGCGATCCCGCCCGTAACGCCCAACAGTAGGTTCATATCGTCTCCCTAACCCATCTGCAGGCTCATCGGACCTCAGGTGCGATCGTGCCCATCTGACCGGTTGAGTAGTCGAGCATCGCCTTCTTGATCTCTCCCACAGCGTTCATCACAAACGGCCCGTATCGGGCGACCGGTTCGTTGAGCGGGACCCCGCTGAGGAACAGCAGCTGGCTCTGTCCACCGTCGGTCCCGTTGAGGCGCACCGCATCTCCCGCGGAGAGGACCGCCATCTGGCCACGCTGGATCTGCTGTTTGCCGATCGCTACGGCGCCTTCGAAGACATAGACCAGGGCGTTGTGCGACGGGGGCACGCCCTGTGTGACCGAGGCGCCGGGCTGGAGCGCGTAGTGCAGGTACTGGATGGGCGTGAAGGTCTCGATGCCTGCGTCGACGCCCATGGCCTTGCCGGCGATGACGCGCACCCATGCCAGGCCATCATCGGACGTTGCGGTGGGGATCTCGGTCGCGGCGCGCTGCTGGTATCGTGGGCGGGTCATCTTATGGGCTCTCGGGAGGTTGACCCAGATCTGGAAGCCATGCACCCGGCCGCCCTGGGTGCGCATCTTCTCAGAAGGCATCTCGGCATGGACCACACCAGAGCCTGCGGTCATCCACTGGACATCGCCGGGCTCCAGAACGCCGTGGTTGCCCATCGAGTCGCGATGCTCGGCGCTTCCGGAGAGGATATAGGTCACGGTCTCAAAGCCACGGTGGGGGTGGGCGGGCGCGCCGACCGCCTCTCCGGGGCCATACTCGATGGGACCCATCTCATCGATCATCAAGAACGGATCAACCAGATCAATGCCTGCGGTGGGGAGCGGCCGGCGGACGATGAACCCGCCGCCTTCGCGCTGTTGGTGAGCAGTGACGACCTTATCTACGGTTCGAAGCATGTTCGCCTCCTTTGACAATAAGGTGATCACCTGGATTTCAGGCGCAACCCATGTCATCAGAGACAGAGTGTTGCATCGTTACGAAGGCGAAGACATCCCATGCAGCAGCCACCGCATCAGCCGCTGGTAGCTCTCCTGGGGGTCCTGCTCCAGAGCGAACTGGCCGGCGTTTTCGAGGATGATGAACCCATGCATCGCCGCGCGGAAGGCCCGGATCGCATGGATCACACCGCCGGAAGAGACCCCGATGCGAAGCAGCGGGCGATGAAACAGATCGATGAGATCCTGGAGCACAGGCGCAAAATCGGGGTGATCGTTCTCCGGGGGGACCCGATTCATCACCGTATACAGCCCATCGTGCGTCGTCGCCCAGCCGTGGCCGGCGAGCGCCATGGCCATCAGCTGCGCATGCGGGTCGATGATCCCCCGCGCCGCGCCCTTCATCACGGTCACCATCTGGCGGTTGCCTTCGATGGCGACGGCGAGGGCCAGGGCATCTCCCTTGCCGATGTGGTTGTACAGCGAAGGCGGCTTGATGCCCAACGCAGCCGCCACACGGCTGACCCGGAGCGCGTCGGCCCCGTCGCGCTCAACACAGCCTACCGCCGTGTCGATGACTTGCTGGCGCGTCAAACCCGGTCCCTTTCTACGCCCCATGCACCCTCTCGACAAACGAAACGATATGCGCCGCCGTCTCTTCGGCGTTCTCCACCTGAGGATAATGCCCGACACCGTCCAGGACCACGGATTCAACGTCCCCACCCAGAAGCCGCTTCAACAGCTCACCCTCAGCGACGGGATCCCCATAGTCCGGATCCTCAGCGCCCATCACCACCAATGAGGGAATCGTCAACGTCCCCAGCCGCTCTGCGACCGGCGCCTTGCTTGCGCGGATCATCTGCATCGCCGCCTCTAATCTTTGCTTTTTTCGAAGGTTATCCAGCACGGCCCGGTGATTCTCTTCCAGGTCGGCGGGCGCCGTCTTGAACAGGGTCGACCGATACTGGCCCCAGACCCATACGCCCCACGGTCGCATAAACAGCAGGTGACTCAACGGACGGAGAAACCGATCCGCCGGCATGTCCCGTACGAACGGGTTCAACAACACCTGACCGACGATCCGGTCCGACGACGACGCGGCGAAACAGGACGCCCCGCCGCCGATGGAATTCCCCACAACGATGACATCATGAAGATCTTCCTGCTCAATCAACGCCAGGATGTCTTCGCCGATGTCCGCCGCTGAGTAGCTGTCGAAACCAACGTCGGAGTCCCCATGACCCCGAAGATCCATCACATAGAGGGTGTGACCTGATCCCACGAGCAGCGGGACCAGCGAGCGGTACGACGATCGCAGATCGCCAAGGCCCGGAACGCAGATGATCGGACGCCCAACGGTGCCAAACCGATCCACCGCGAGATGACCACTGCCCGCCGCGACAAGGAGAAGAGATGAGGAGATCGAACGTTCTTCCCTGGAGTACATCTTGAACCTTCTGGTTTGCTTATGTGTTTATTTATTAAACTAATCTATTTAGTTTTTCAAATTACCCGACCCCTTTTCATGCTGCCGCCAATTGAATGCGGGCTGCCTCCAGCAGAACCTGGATGAGCAGCCCGACGTTTTGGTCTGGGGGCGTGGATGATGGGGGCGGTGCTTCGCCGAAAAGGGGCTCCGATCAGCGCGCCGGGATCTCCGCGGATTCGTCCATGAGTCCCGTGATCAGGAAGTCCCGGTACAGTGTCATCGCTTCGTACAGGTCGAAGATCGCGAAGTGTCCGATGTCGGGGTACTGCGCGAGGCCCACTGTTACCGGGGTGCCGTCCCATCCGACGGCGTTTCCGGCCGCTGGCGGTTTGGTGATGCCCACATCGATCAGATCATGGATGAGCGAGGGGCTCTCGACCGGTGTGAGGATGGGCAGCCCGGCAGCACCGGCGATCGCCTCGGTCGTTCGCGGCGGGGTGTACGGGTCGTTGAGGCCCTCGGTCTGGATGATGTTGATCGGTGGGTTGTCCCAGTACGGTGCTCTCCGCTGGAACCAGTAGGGCGCGTAGTTGAGGGGGTCGGTGGCCTCAGCGTTCATCTGAACCAGCGCGGTGACGGGGTGGGTCTCATCGAGTTCTTCGTCATCATCGAGCTGTACGGCGCCCTTGATGATCGCTTCGATGTCCAGGCCCTCGGCCTTTCGCTCAATGATGGTGATGGCCAGCCCGCCGCCGGTGCCGTTGAAGACGGTGGCGCCGATTCGGTCGCCGAAGAACGCCGCGGCGATCGCGCCGACCTGACCGCCATGGGAGTGCCCGAGGTAGCCGACCTGGTCGGGGTTGAGGGGGATGGTTTCGCCATCATCGGCGGTGAAGGTGATCGCCCGCTCAGTGAATATCCGGGAGAGGTAGACCTGATCGAGGGCGCCCTGCCGAAACATGGTCCGCCCGGCAGGCGGGTTGAGGTAGTTGAACGAATACAGCTCGACGTTGGTGACGTCGCTGCGATCGCCGTGCAGCGGCTGTGAGATGCCAAAGACCGCGACCCCGGACCGGCCGAGCACTGAGGCGGGGGAGTCCGGGCTTCCGACGAAGGTGTTCTGGTTTCCGCCGGTGCCGTGGCTGTAGATGACCAGCGGCCACCCATCGTCAGGCGTCGGCCCGTAGGGGACGGTCAGGCTGAATCGGGTGCGATCCCAGCCAAACAGCACCGGGTTGCCATCGTCGTCGAAGACGAACCCGCCGCCTTCTGATGCGTAGGGCTTGTCGCCCTCCTGCCACATGGGGACCGAGATGCGACCGCGGTAGTGCTTGTAGCCGGCGCCGTTGCCGAGGCGGCTCAGGGTCGCGTCGGTGAGGGGCGGCCGTGGGACCCAGGAATCGATGGCGTCGACGATCTGGGAGACCTCTTTGATGGGATCCTGGGTGGTGAACTTAAACGCATAGGCGATGTCTTCGGCAGAGACCCTGACCTGGAACAGCGTCTGGTGAATCTGCTCGTAGTAGTCGTGCTCATCGTGTTCATCTTGCCAGACGTCGATGAAGTCGTTGGGACCGTTGGCGAAGCCTCGCTTGATGACCAGGGCATAGGTGGTCGCGGGCTCGAGCGGGGCGCCCCAGACGGGCTGAATGGCGAGGAGGTTGTCGGGCTGCCAGTTGGTGCTGTTCTCCTGGAAGTCCCACTCAAACGGTGTCAGCTCCCCGCGTCGCGGGCTTTTGGGGTCGACGTTGATGAGGAACAGATCGGCGTCCGGGGACAGGGACGCCTCGGGGGAGGGGAGCCGGTCACGGTCGATGGGGCCGTCGAATCGGAGGTAGATGGGCGTGTTGTTGCCGAACCCATCGAGAGATTCGGCGAACGCGATGAAGTCATTGACGAGGGGGTTGTCACCGACCGGCGAGAATCCCTCCAGATCAGGGCGTCCGTCGATGGTCCGCCGATCGTCGGGCCAGGGCCGATCGTAGAATCCGTCGCCGTCGGTCATCAGCGCGACGGTCGGCGGGGTGTCGCACCCCCACAGCGTCAACAGAGTGAAGATCATCTCGGGCACCATAGCCCACTGATGATCTGTACGACCATCCTGACCTGGACGATTCTGGGGGAGCATCGGTTGCGTTGGCGTCCCGGTCGTGGTCTCTTTGCGGGGTATGTCCGATGCGTTCCAGGTCCTCAGCGACTGCCCCAACTGCCTCGTCGAGGGCTCGGTGATCGAGATCCTCGATCCGAGCGTCGCGCAAGGGGTCGCGTTGGAGGCGCGCTGCCAGATGTGTGGCTACCAAAGCCGCCTCGGAGCCGTCGAAAACCCCGGCGAGCGCTTCATGAACATCGCCTCGGTGCGCCTGGCGCTGTCCCGCTGGTCAGCCGCAGAGGGGGAACCGGACGTCGAGGCGTTCTGTGTGAACAACTTCTCGGGCCTCTCCTCGGCGGAGATCGGGGCGCATCTCCTGGCCGGTGAGCGGGTCCAGACCAATTTCGACGTCGTGGCGTTCTTGTTCCCGGGGCTGTCCGGGAGCGGCGCGTCCGGGGCGTCGGAGACCGCGCCGGTGCAGCGGGCGTCGAGCCGAGCGATGGTGGAGCGGCCGGTTGTGGTGACCCCGCCGCCCGTGCCTGAGGATCCGCGGGTGGTGGTTCGCGCCCTGGTGGCGGTGATGTTGGCGGACGGATCGGTGCGCCCGGGGGAGCGGGTGTTTGTGGACCAGTTCATCGCAGAGGCGGGCCTGGCGCCGCTTCAGGAGGATGAGCTGCGCCCGTGGCGGCCCGGAGACCTGGGGTGGCCCAGGCAGCCAGAGTCGATCATCCAGGCGATGGTCGCGCTCGCCTACGTCGACCGTCAGCGCGACGGCAGCGAGTGGCGGGTGATTCGGGAATTCGCTCGCCACTGGGGGTTCTCCCTCAAGGCGCTCGAAGCGATGGGCGAGGCGGCGGAGCACAAGGCGGCGTCCTCGATGAAGCGGCTATGGTGGGCGCTTCGTGGATTGCTCTGGGTCAAAGATGACAAGACGGAGAGGTAGGCGATGGGTGGATTTCAGGGACCGGTCGATCCAAAGCGAGCACAGCTCGCGCAGCGGTTCTGTCAGGAGTTCAGCGCAGTCGTCGACAACGTCGGCAAAATCATCAAGGGCAAGGATGAAATTATCCGCAAAGTCCTGATGGCGATGACCGCCCAGGGACATGTGCTGCTGTTGGATGTCCCAGGGACCGGCAAGACCATGTTGGCCCGGTGTCTGGCCGCGAGCATCCGCTGCCAGTTCAAGCGGATTCAGTTCACCCCGGATCTGCTGCCGATGGACATCTCGGGGACGAATGTGTTCAACCTGCGGTCGAAAGCGTTCGAGTTTCAGCCCGGTCCGGTGTTCACCAACCTGCTGCTCGCCGATGAGATCAACCGGGCGACGCCGAAGACCCAGAGCGCGCTGTTGGAAGTCATGGCCGAGCGGCAGGTCACCGTCGAGGGCAAGACCCACCCGATGCCCCCGCCGTTTCTGGTCATCGCGACGATGAACCCGCTCGATCACCAGGGGACCTACGTCCTGCCAGCGGCCCAGATGGACCGGTTCTCGATGCAGCTGACCATCGGCTTCCCGCCGCCGGACGCGGAGATGGAGATGCTCGATGTGCACCTCGCTGAGCGGCCCCCGGTCGAAGGGCTCTCCCCGATCATCGACGTGGAGGGGTTTGTGCGCTGGCAGGCGATGGTGCCGCGGGTGTTTATCGCCGAGCAGGTCAAGGGCTATCTGGTGGCGCTGGCCAACCACATCCGGGGAGACGCCCGGTGCCTCGCGCCGCCCTCGCCGCGGTCGGTGCTGATGCTCGCCCGGATCGCCCAGGCGCGGGCCCTCACCGCGGGGCGGGACTATGTCAGCCCGCTGGATGTCCAGGACGTGCTCGCGGACGTCTTCGCCCACCGGCTGGTGATCAGCGGCGATGATGTGGGGCACGCCTACCTCGCGGACGTCATCGAGAAGGTGGCCGTTCCATCATGAGCGCGTCCTCGCGGCCGAAACCGAACCCGCTGCTGAGCATCGCCGGGATCAGCCTCAACGGCTGCGGGCTGTTCATGATGCCTTTTGTCGTCGGTCTGGCGGCGTCGATGTTCTTCGAGGTCTCCGAGGTGGCCGAGACCGGCACGATCATGACGGTGTTGGCGGTGGTGTTCATCCTGCCGGCGCTGCTGTTCCAGCTGCTGGGGGTGATCATCAAGGTGGGGCGGGAGCGGCGGTTTCTGGCCGAGGCCGGCCGGCTGAACCGGGACGAGACGTTGGCCAGCGTGCACCGCCATATGCGCATCGTGACCCCGCGCGGCTGGGCGGCGTTGTTCACCGGGCTGTGGTTTGTGGTCCTGTCTCTGGGCGTGAAGTGGGCGAGTCTGGGGATCCTCGCGGTGCTGACCCTCCTGTTGTTCTACTCGGTGCTGGGGTTCACCTCGTTTTTGTCCACGTTTCAGGTCCGGACGTTCGAGGCAGGGCTCGGGCGAGGGGACAGCGGGATCCGGCGAGAGATGTCGCCGGCGGTGATTTTGAGCGGGGAGCCCGCTGAGGAGCGCTTTCAGCTGACCCGGGTGCCGGTTCCGGCGGGGTTTATGCTGCTCGTCGAGGACGACAACCCGCCAGAGCTGGCCACAGAGAGCCGCTATGCGGTCGGCGCCGGCGCCCGTCGGGACGTGGTGACCTTGTCGGGGCGGTTCCGGAAGACGCCCCGCGGGCTGCATCACCTGGGGCCGGCCCGGGTCTGGTATCAAGACGCCCTGGGGTTCACCCGGGTCTCCGTCGCGTCGATGGCCACGGCGTCGCTGAAGGTCCTCCCCCGGTTTCGCGAGCTGGAGATCATCGAGCCACCCCGCAGCCGGCTGGACGCGCCGGATGTGTTGACCCGCCCGCACCGGTTTGCCACAGAAGACTACTTTCGCTTCAAAGAGTATGCCCCCGGGATGGATACCCGTCGCATCCACTGGCGGCTGTCGATCCGGACGGGCAACCTTCAGGTTCGTCAGCCCGAGACGAAAGAGATCACGACCCGACGCGTATTGTTGGCGCTCGATTGCTACCTGCCGCCGGGGCGGATGCTGATGGATGCGGTCGGCGTGGAGACCGTGCTGGACCGCCTCGTGGAGACCTGGCTGTCTCTGGCCAATGAGCTGATCGAGCGGGGGGACCAGGTCACGATCATCGCGCCGGTGGATGACGGGGACGGAAACATCGTGGTCGAGCGGTTGGACTGCACGGTGGGCAACCGCCGAAGGTGGCAGGACATGGGCGCCCGGGCCCGATGGCAGGGACGCTTCGATCTGCCCCAGGTGCTCGAAGAGATCGGCGATGACCTGGACGCGATCGCAGTGAGCAGTCGGTTCTTCGCGCCGCCACCCGAGCCGATGGGCGGTCAGAGCTTCACCTGGGTCTACCGACCGCCGCAGGAGTCACTGGGGCCGCGCGAGCCGCCGTTCTGGCAGGTCCTGGTCGGCCCTGGAAGCGGCGCAGAGTGGAGATTGGTCCTGGGGATCTTTCGCTTGCCTGCGCCGGTCGGCGATGACCGGAACTGGACGATCCGGCAGCTCCGCGATGCGGTCCGGCTGTGGCGGACACACCAGTCGCGGAAGCGCCTCCGCAGGGTCGCTCATCGCGAAGGAGAACAGACCATGTCGGCGCTGATGAACCGCGGAGACACGGTCTACAAGCTGGAACCGGGTGTGGTCGGACATCGGCTTGTGGGCCTCGTTGCGGGGACCGATTCGTCTGGGAGGCGCAGCGGATGAGCGCGACGACAGAGTCACAGGCCGACCGCCGGGCCGCGTTGTGGGAGACCCTGCGTGAGGTGAGCCGGCCGCTGGTGCTGTACTGGATCTTTCTGGGGCTGATGTTCGGGGCGTTCTGCTTCGCTGCGTTGCTTGAAAATCCAGATTCAGAAGGGGTTTATATCCTGGCGACGTTCGGGATCGTGACGTTCGGATCCGTGCTCATCGGGCAGCTGATGGCGTTCCTTCGGGTTCGAGACTGGATCGTGTTCGCCTACTGGTGGCTGACCTGGACGCTGGGGCTGGGGATCGGCATCTTCTCGATGGCGATCGCCGGTCCGCTGGCCATCCTGATCTTCGTCTGGGTGATGTTCAGCCCGATGTTCACGTTGGGAGGGTTGTGGAGTCTTCGGGTCAATCGTGCGCTGTTCGCCTCCTGGGTGCCGCTGATTTATGCGACAGGCACGGCCATCATCATGGCCGAACGAGATGGGAAGGTCGACACCTGGCGCCAGGGCGCGAAGTGGGCGGTCTGGGACGTGTTCACCTTCTCGGTGTTGGGTCTGGCGATCGCGTTGTTGTTGGCGTACCTGGTGACCCGAGAGACGCACCGCCTGCATCGATGGCGGCGCTCACCGCGGGCGCCGCTGCGGGGCTCGGTTCGAGAATCGGGCCGGGCGCGTCCACGGCTGTCGTGCCTGGGCTGGGTGCTGATCGGCATGTTGGCGATGGGGCTCGCGGTGGGGACGGCGATCCTGGGACCGTACCTGTGGCGGACCGGGCCGGGGGATGGGGGCGGTGAGGGTGGGGAACCGACAGAACAGACCGACGCGCCCCAAGAGCCGACACAGCAAAAACCCCAAGACGGCGACCTGCGGGATCGGCTGCGTGAGCAGGCCGACACCGTGGTCGAGCAGGTCCAGCAAGACATGGGGGAACGGATGGAGCGCTCGGTAAATACGCTGAGCACGTTGTTGTTGTTGTTGCTATTGTTCCTGGGAGCGCTGCTGGTGTTTGGCCGTCCGGCCCGCCGGCTGCTCATGGTCCGCCACTGCCGCGCGCCGTTCTGGGAGGTGAGCGCCACGACCCGGATCGAACAGGGGTGGCGGCTGGTAGAGATCGCGATGAGCGACGTCGGCGTTCCTCCGCGGGCGGGAGAGCCCGCGGAGAGCCTGTACCGCCGCGCGTTGCCGGTCCTCAACCAGATCTCCGGCGGCGCCCGTGAAGTGCACGGCCTGGAGGCCGCCGCGCAGACCCGCGATCGGGTCGCCTACGGCCTGGGCGTCAGCCCAGGTGAGGTGGAGCACATGAATCGCGTCGCCAGCTGGGCGTTTGACACCGTTTGGGAACGCCTGGGCGATTGGGAGCAGATCAAGGCGCTGTATCGGCGAATCTGAGGGGCGTCAGACCGCTTCTCGATGCTGCACAGAGTACGCTTCGATGGCTTCGGTGAGGGCATCCAGGGTCAGCGGCTTGGCGAGGAAGCCGTTCATCCCTGCGTCCAGACACCGCTGACGGTCTTCGTCCATCGCCGAAGCGGTCAGGGCGATGATGTGGGGCTGCCGTTCTTTGGGGAGGGTGCGTCGGATCGCGCGGGTCGCTTCGATGCCGTCGCGCTTCGGCATGTGTACATCCATCAAGATCACATCATAGTCGTGCTCGTTGAGCGCTTCGATGGCTTCCTCACCGTCTTCGGCGATGTCTGCGGTGAGCCCCAGCTGTTTGAGCAGCCGGGTGGCGACGATCCGGTTGATGGGGTGGTCCTCAGCCAGCAGCAACCGGAGCGTTTGAATCTCTGGGTTGAGCGCCGGTGCGTCGCTGATGGTGGGCTTTCGTCGCGTGGTCTTCCCAAGTCGCTCAGAGAGGAGCCGATGGATACGGCTGTGTCGCAGCGAGGGCGTCTCCAATCGAAGGGCGGGGAGATCGTGGGGTGTCGCTGTGACGTTGTGGTCGACGAGGGCCAGCTCTGCATCGCCCGGATCCTCGACGACATCTGCGCCCCAGGACTGGAGCATGGAGCGAAGCGCGATCTCACGGGCGGGCTGGTTGGCGTAGACCCGGATCGGGTGTCCCTGAAGGGGTTCCGGTTGATCGGCTCTGGGGTCCGGGATGGTCAGCAGGGTGACGGTGAAGGTAGAGCCTTCACCGAGGACGCTCTGGACGGTGATCTGTCCTCCCATCTGTTCGGCGAGGCGGGCGCAGATGGCCAGCCCAAGTCCGGTCCCCCCGAAGCGTCGCGTGGTCGAGACGTCTGCTTGCTGGAATCGCTGGAACAGCCGGAGCTGCTGACCGGGCGAGATGCCGATGCCGGTGTCCGTCACCGCTAACGACAGCGTCTCCGTGTCCTGCTCGTAGCGGACATCGACGGTGACATGGCCACGCTGGGTGAACTTGATGGCGTTGGTCAGCAGGTTGGTCAAGATCTGGTTGAACCGGGTGCCGTCCAGGATCAGATTGTGAGGGACGGAGGGGGCGACCTGCACGACCAGGGATATCGACTTCTCATGCGCCCGTGGGGTGAACAGATCGATGGTGTCGTCGATGCGGTCGCGGATGGGGACGGTCAGCGGCTCCAGGACGAGGCGGCCGGCTTCGATCTTCGAGAAGTCGAGCAGATCGTTGAGCAGACCGAGCAGCTGCTGGCTGGAGATCTGAACGAGGTTGAGCATCTCGCGGTGCTCATCGATGAGGCGTGCGTCTCGGAGGAGCACCGCGGTGATGCCCATCACGCCGTTCATCGGTGTCCGGAGCTCGTGGCTCATGTTGGCCAGAAACGCGCTCTTCGCCCGGTTCGCAGCCTCTGCGGCGTTCTTGAGGGTGGCCTGCGCATTGAGCTGCGCTTGAATGATCCGGGTCTTGGACTGGACCTGGCGACGCATGGTGATGCCCCAGCCCATGGTGCCCAGGATCACGGCGAGCGCCACGAGACCGATGTTGAGGGCGCGCTGCTCGGTCAGCCACGGCGCCGAACGGGTCAAGGTGATGTCGTTGACGTCGCGGAACCAGAACGCGATGTGCTCAGGGGTGCTCCTCGCGCGGTCCGTCTCTGCGAGCTTCAGCGGATCGGAGCTGAGCCGCAGCACCCCTCGAAGCGACAGCTCCGCGCCCTTCACCACCCCGTCCGGAAGATCATCGTCGGTTCCGGGTAGTCGCGCCTGGATCATTCGGCCATCAACGTTTAACGTCAACAATCGTCCGGATTTCTGTTCCAGGATGCCCTCCAGGACCGCGCGGAAGGTGCAAAGCTTCCCGTCGTTCTGGATGTCTTGCAAGCGCTCCGGGGTCAGCATCAGGGGCTCGGGATCCCCCTGCCAGCCCAGCATCTCGATGAATGCGTCTTCGAGGACCGGGGAAAGTCCGTCAAACGACTCATATCCAGTCGCCTCGATGAGGCGCCCGACCTTGATGCTCGATGTCATATCGCGCACCCTGACCGAGACGCCGCCCATCTCGTCTTGAAGGATCAAGGTCTTGTCCTCACCCCGCCAGGTCACGATCCCTCGGATTCGGCTGAGCCGCTGGCCATTGCGGTCGGGCGAGAACTGCATCAGCTCTGCGGTCGTCCGCAACGGTGTGTCGGTCAAGTTGCGCGGTGCAGGAGTGATGACCTCGGTGTGATCAAGCGAAGGGACCAACAAACGGATGCCGAGCATCTGTCGGCGTTCGTTGAACACCGACGCCGCGACGCCTGTAAAGCGCACCTCCGCGCCGACCATCATCTCCAACGAAGAAGGTGGGATCTCTTCGGGAAGCTCAACTTCGTAGCGAGAATGGTTGCTGACGATCTGCAAGGTCCGGAGCGCCGCGTTCTTGTCTTCTCCGATGTCCCGGACCACCCCAGACAAGCTCACCCAGTGGCTGTCATAAACCCCATCGAGCAGCTCACGGTGGTCTGAAGCCGCAGGCTCCGGCAGCGGAAGCGTCCCATCGATGGTGATGGACTGGCCCTTGAGGATGGGCACGAATTCACCCGGGGCGGTCTTGCCGGTGATGGTGACCGCTGTTCCAGGTCTGAGCGTTCCGGTCCCCGGAGGGAAGTGGACGTAGATTCCCGCCGTCTCGTCCTGGATAAAGCCATACGTGCCGAAGTCCGCGTGCTGCGAAAACGTCACTACACCCTCAAGGACAGCATCCTGGCCGGCTTCGGCTTCTGCGATGGAGAGGTTTCGGATCGCAGAAGCGGACCGCAAGGGCGCACCATTCGCCGCTGCGCTCCCCCCCAGAAGCAGACCCAACGACAACACACGCCAAACCATTCATCACCTTGCGTCCGGATCCGTCATTGGTGGTACATTCGGCTCAACATGACCGTTTCTTGAGCGTCCAACAGGGTGAACGCCTCCAAAATTCTGTCTTCTGGATTGGTTTCGTTGAACCAACGATATCCGATGTTAGATCACGACAGTTTCGTCTCGAGGCGGTCCAGCAGACGTTCCAATAACGCGAATTCCTCTTCGGGAATGTCGCCAAACAGTTCTTGACGGACCCGAAGGATCTCCGGCTCCAAGCCCACGATCAACGCTCGGCCCTTGTCTGTGAGATAGACACGCACCCGTCGGCCATCTTCGGGATCGGCCTGCCGCTTGACCAGGCCCTGTCTGCCCATCGCCGTCACCAATCGCGTGATGTTGGGCCGATCGTCCAGTACCGGGTCGGCCAGCTCTCGATGGGATCGGCCGTCTCGCTCTTTGAGCCGGAACAGCAAGAAGAATTGCTCTGGAGACAGCGCCGGTTCGCCGGCCGCTTCCGCGGCGTGAGACAGCGCGCTCATCAGGTTATACCGGAGCAATCGAGCCACCCGGGTCAGGCGGTAGGCGTGGGCACGCTCCAATGAGCGCATATCATCGAGCCGAGGCATGCTCGACACGGTACCGGAGCCATCCTCCCAGAGCAATGCCTGCGCATGATTCCGAGTTGACCTGTCGGTCTCTCAGGGGGTGCATCTTTTGGGGACCAGCCCGGGGTTGCCTCTGAGGACGTTCATTCAAGATGGCCCGCTGTGTCCCACCCCTCCCCTACTGTCGAACCTTTCGCCACGATCGAGGCCGACAGCCTGTTTCGTACCGCGATCCCTGCAGAGGTCTCCTCGTGGGATGACGGCGCTCCGTCGATCTCCGCTCATGCCGACGATGGCGAGGACGCACCGGCTGGAGATGTGGAACATCCTCCCCTGATCATGGTCGTCCCCGGCGAACGGTATGAAGACTGTGGGCTGCTGGGCGTGGGGGGGATGGGGGAGGTCCGACGGGTCCGGGACACCGTCCTCCGGCGGACCATGGCGATGAAGCTCCTACACAACCGGCTGCGGCCCTCTCGACGGAGCCTCGCCCGGTTCATCGAAGAAGCACAGATCGCCGCGCAGCTCGCCCACCCCGGCGTCGTGCCCATCTATGACCTCGGACAGGCCCGCGACGGGCGGTGGTTCTTTACCATGCAGGAGGTCAAGGGGCGGACCCTCGCAGAGGTGATCCGCGGCCTGCACACCGGTGTCGGTGACCCGTCGTTCCGACGGCTCATCGATGTCTTCCTCCGCATCTGTGAGACTGTCGCCTATGCCCATGTCCGCGGCGTCATCCATCGCGACCTGAAGCCGAGCAACGTCATGCTCTCCGGCTTCGGGCGGGTGATGGTCCTCGACTGGGGGCTGGCCAGGATCCTCGACGACGCACGGATCGAGGTGGCCGAGGAGTCGGTGCAGACCGACCGGAGCCGTGACGATGCGTTGAAGACCCGGGCCGGCGCCATCACTGGAACCCCCGCCTATATGGCCCCCGAGCAGGCGATGGGGCGACAGGATCTCATCGGTCCTCGCACCGACGTTTACGCCCTCGGCGCCATCCTGTATGAGATCCTCGCCGGCCACCCCCCGTATATGGGGATCTCTGCGCAGGCCGTGATGGCGGCGGTTCGCCGCGGGCCTCCGCCGCCACCCACCGGGCCCATGGGCGTCCCCCCCGAGCTGGCCCGGCTGTGTATGAAGGCCATGACCCACGATCCGGAGAAGCGGACTTCTGACGCCGGTTTCCTGGTTCATGGGGTGTCCGCATGGCTCGATGGCGCCGTCCGACGAGAGCGCGCCGCCGCGATGGTCGATGAAGCCGATGGGATACGCCCTGAGGTCGATCGGCTCTATGCAACAGCGCGTCAGCAACGCCGGAAGGCTCGGGAGGCCCTCACCGCCCTGCCCAAGCACGCGCCGGTCGCGGAGAAGGTGGACGGCTGGGGTCTCGAAGACGCGGCAGAGACCGCCATCCAAGAGGCGCGGGTTCGCGAAGCGGAGTGGATGCAGCGGCTGCACGGCGCCCTGACCGCCGATCCCAGCTGCGCCGACGCCAGCGCTCGGCTCGCTGACTTTTACCATCGCCGTCACGCCGAGGCCGAGCAGCAACAGGACCTCTCAGCAACGGTCGAGGCCGAGATGATGCTCCGGGTCCACGATCGCGGTGACTACGCAGCCTACCTGCGAGGCGATGGGGCCCTCACCCTCTTCACCGAGCCCGCAGGCGCCCAGGCGCGGCTGTTCGCGTACCGCGAGATGGGTCGGCGGCTGGAGCCGGTGTTCGTCAAGAACCTCGGCCGGACCCCCATCGTTGACCAGACCATCCCGATGGGCAGTTATATGGTCCGCCTTGAGATGGTCGGCCGAGAGGTCGTGGACCTGCCCGTCAACATCGACCGGCAGCAGCGGTGGGAGAACCGAAAGACCGAGACGGCCGAGCCGACGCCCATCTGGATGCCGCCGAAGGGATCGCTCCGACCCGACGAGCGGTATGTCCCCGCCGGCTGGTTCTGGAGCGGCGATCCCCTGGTTCCCAACGCCGCCAACCGGCGCCTGCGGTGGATCGACAGCTTCATCATCGAGCAACATCCGGTCACCAACCGGCGTCTGCTCGACTACCTCAACGACACCGTCTGGACACATCACGCTGCCGATGCCCTCGACGAAGAGTTCGCAGCCACCGGGTTCTCCCGAGAGTCTACGGGGTGGGTCCTCGGCGCAGATCCGGACGGAGATGACTGGAACCCGGATTGGCCAGCGGTCCTGGTGACCTGGGATCGGGCCAACGACTTCGCCGCCTGGTGGTCTTCCCAGACTGGTCACACCTGGTCGCTGCCCACCGAATGGCAGTGGGAGAAGGCCGCCCGGGGTGTGGACGGACGCTCCTATCCCTGGGGTCGTCACTTTGACGCCAACTGGGCCCGCAGCCGCTACAGCCTGCCCGACAAGATGGCGCTTGCAACGGTCGATGAAGTCCCGCTCGATCGGAGCCCGTACGGCCTCGTCGGCACCGCTGGCAACGTGATCGATTGGTGTGATGCCGATCAAGACGAAGTGTTGAAGCCGATTCGCGGTCAAGTGACCGCCGCGAATCGGCTTC
>JBCBLB010000822.1:0-3907 GCA_038520555.1 Myxococcota bacterium
ATACACGTACCGGTAGAAGTCACGGCTGCCGTCGAGGGGGCCATCAGTGAACTGAAACACCCGGTATCGCCTGGCATCTCGCGTCGGCAGAGAGCAATCGAAGACATACCCACCGCCGAGGCTGACCAGGGCGCAGAGATGATCGGGGCGGCCGATGCCCAGCGCGAAGCGTGGCGCTTGTGGCGGGAGGATCTCGGCGAGCAGCGAGAAGACCTCCAGGTGGAGCGAGCCCTCATCGTCGATTGGCCATCCACCGAAGCCGTAGGCATCAAAGCCGATGTCCATCAGCGCCTCGGCGCATTCCCGGCGAAGCTCGAGGCTGGTGCCCCCCTGTACGACGCCGACCAGCAGGGGCGGCGGGCCATCCTCTTTGCGCTGGTCGAGGGCCTGATCGAACGCGTCACGGCAGGCCTTCGCCCACCGGATCGTGCGCTTGACCGATGCCCTCTGCTCCGCGATCGGATCGGCGTCATGGGTGCAGTCGTCGAGGCAGATGACCACATCGCTGCCCATCCGGAGCTGGTTTCGAACCGCCTTTTCCGGGGTGAGGTGGGTCTTGCTCTTTTTGTTGTTGGGATCTCGAAGGAGCAGCCCGTTCGCCTGGATGCGGCCATACTTCGGATTCTCACGAATGAGAGAGAGGGCCTGGAAGCCACCGGAGTCGGTGACCAGGGGCCGGTTCCACCCCATGAACCGATGCAACCCGCCAAGGTGCTGGACCCGTCGGACGCCCGGGCGCTTCATCAGGTGGTAGGCGTTGACCATCAACGCATCCAGCCCCACCGACTCCAGATCAACCGCATCGACGGTTCGCACCACAGCGCGTGTCCCGTCTGGCAGATAGGTCGGGGTCGGGATCTCGCCGTGAGCGGTCTTGAGCACAACCGGTTTGCTCGAAGCGGTCTTGGATTCCAAACTGAAGCCTGAGTTCAAGGATAGGCGAGAACGTATGAGTATGCCGGACGACGTAGCGTATCATTACCGAACCTGTCACCTCTGTGAGGCGATGTGCGGCCTCCAGATCGAGATGGTCGGGGACAACATCACCGCCATCCGCGGCGACCGCAAAGACACCTTCAGCCGCGGGCACATCTGCCCCAAAGCCGTCGCCATCCAGGACATCCAGTCCGATCCCGACCGTCTGCGAACCCCGATGCGGCGGACCGCTGACGGCTGGAGGCCGATGACCTGGGACGACGCCCTGGACCTGGTCACCGAAAAACTCATCGCCGTCCGGAGCGAACATGGGGGCCAATCGTTGGGGATCTACCTGGGCAACCCTACGGTACACAACTACGGGGCGATGATGTTCGGGCCCATGTTCATCCGGGCCCTCGGCGCGCGCCAACGCTTCTCGGCGACCTCGGTCGACCAGCTGCCCCATCAGCTCGTCAGCTACTTCATGTTCGGCCACCAGCTGCTCATCCCCATCCCCGACCTCGACCGAACAGAGCACCTGATCATCATGGGCGGAAACCCGGTCGCCTCGAACGGCAGCCTGATGAGCGCCCCAGACGTTCGAAAGCGCCTCAAGGCCATCCAGGATCGCGGCGGCAAGATCGTGGTCATCGATCCGCGACGCACAGAGACCGCGAAGATCGCCGATACACACCACTTCATCCGCCCAGGCACCGACGCCCTGCTGCTCGCCGCGATGATCCACACCCTGTTCGCTTCGGATCGGGTCGACCTCCGACACCTGGAAAACTTCACCGACGGCATCGAGATCCTCCGCGACGCCGTCGCGGACTTCACGCCTGACGCCGTCGCCAGCCGGACGGGCCTGAGCGCCGACACCATCCGGGCCCTCGCCCGAGACTTTGCCGACGCGAAGAAGGCGGTGTGGTACGGCAGAATGGGGGTCTCGACTCAGGAATTCGGCTCGGTCTGCCATTGGCTCGGCAACGCCATGAACATCCTCACGGGCAACCTCGACCGGATCGGCGGGGCGATGTTCACCCGCCCTGCCGCAGACGTCATCGCGGGCATCGGCGGCGTCCGCCGGCCCGGACACCACGATCGCTGGCGCAGCCGTGTCCGGGGCCTCCCCGAGTTCGGCGGCGAGCTCCCCGTCGCCACCATGGCCGAAGAGATCCTCGAACCCGGTGACGGACAGATCAAGGCCATGGTCACCTTCGCCGGAAACCCGGTCCTCTCTACGCCGAACGGCCGGAACCTCGAAAACGCACTTGAGTCGCTTGACTTCATGGTCTCCATCGACATGTACATCAACGAGACCACCCGCTTCGCCGACGTCATCCTCCCGCCCACGGGGCCGCTGGAGCGGGACCACTACGACCTCGTCTTCCACGCCCTCGCCATCCGGGACACCGCCCGATACTCAAGGCCCATCCTCGAAAAGCAGCCCGACGCGATGCACGACTGGGAGATCCTCGCCGCCCTCGAAGAGCGGCTGTCTCCCCAACAGGACCTCGCGAGCAAGGCGTCTCGGGCCGCTCGGCGAGCCCTCGGCCCCTCGGGGATCCTCGACTATGCTCTGCGGACCGGCCCCTACGGCGAAGGGGTCAGGTTCTGGCATCAGGCCGGGTTGTCCCTCAAGCGACTCAAAGAAAACCCGCACGGCATCGACCTCGGGCCGCTCAAGCCCTCGCTGCCCGATCGGCTGAACACCGAAGACAAGCGGATCGCCCTCGCGCCTGCGATCCTCACCGAGGACCTGCCCCGGCTCAGCACCCACCTGAACAGCGGGGAATCGGATGGCATGGTGCTGATCGGGCGTCGTCATCTGCGGAGCAACAACTCCTGGATGCACAACTATACGCGGCTGGTCCGCGGAAAGGACCGCTGCACCCTGATGGTCCACCCCGAAGACGCCGAGCGGCTCGGCCTGACCGACGGACTGCGGGCCACGGTGCGGTCTGCGGTCGGCGAAGTCGTCGCACCGGTCGAGATCACCGATGAGGTCATGGTGGGCGTCGTCAGCCTCCCCCACGGATGGGGCCATGGACGGCAGGGCACTCGACAGACCATCGCCGCTTCCTTCGCCGGCGTCAGCATCAACGACCTCACCGATCCCAACCGACTCGACACCCGCTCCGGAAACGCCGCCCTCAACGGGGTGCCCGTCACCGTCACTCCCGCCTCGGCCTGACCGCTCACTGAACGACCGCGACCGCTCACCAGGACGGCCGACTGAAACCATGGTGTGAGCCACTATCCAGGGAGTATGAGACTTCTCTCTGGATTCGTCAGCGCATGCCTGCTCATCTTCGGGGCGACCTGGACCGGGCTGTTCTTCCTCACCGTCGCCCTGCGACCGCATCGGGCGTGGCTGGTCATCGGCCTGCTGTTCTGGAAGACGCCCCTGTTCGAGTACGCCGATCGCGTCGAGGTCCTGAAGCATAAGCCCGATTGGACCGTCCGCGATAAGGCCGGCGTCTGGATCCTCAACTGCGGGATGGCCATCGGCGGCGCCTCGCTCGGACTGTTCGAGATCGCGATGGAGACGACTCTTCTCGCCGTCCCCGGATCGAAGGTGCGGACCTTCCGCTCAGACTTCCCCACCCGCTCTCGCAAGATCCGCGGCGTGGTCTCGCGTTGGAAGCGGTCCCTCCCCCGAACGCCGACCCGAACCATCCAGCTCCCCAAACGCAGGGTCAGCTGGGCATATCGGTGGCACGACTGGGAGGAGAACCGGGTCGCGCTGGCGTTGAACCCGCCCACCCTTCACGGCACCGCGACGCCGGTGGGTGGCCGGTGGCGGCTGGACGTCTGCGCCCACGTCACCGTCAACTACGCCCCGGACTATGCGCTCCTCCTGTTCTCTGTGGACGGCCGGGACGTCGTCATCGAGGAGGGGCTGTTCTTTCGACTCGGACAGGAGGGGTGGCTGTTTCCCTACGAGGCGCGCTGGTGCTGGACCGAACATCACAGCGAATGAAGGGCG
>JBCBLB010000715.1:0-4863 GCA_038520555.1 Myxococcota bacterium
GCGGGATGGCGTAGGTGACCAGCCAGAGGCTGGCCGGATCGATGACCGGCAGCGAGGCGACCGTGTCTTCGAGCCGCGAGCTGCCCGGAGCGAACCCTTCGAGGAGGATGATGGGGTTGGGCGGCAGCTTGCCCGGAGGCGAATCCCGCTTGAACCGGACCAGCGTCCCGCTCCGGATGGCCTTGAGGATGGGCTCCGGCAGCCATGCGCGGTTGTGGGGGACCGCGCGGTGGATGGCCGTCTCCCCGGCGATGCCCTTGAGCGAGTACCGCCCGACGGACTCCCAGGCGATCTCCGCCTGGTTCATACACAGCAGGGTCGCCTCAGACAGCCAGACCTGCCCCACCGGGGTCTTCGAGAGGATCCGACTGGCGAGGTTGACGACCTCACCGAAGGCGTCTCCGGCGATGACTTCCACGTCGCCGGTGGCCATGCCGACGCGGACGTGGAAGCCCTCCTCACCGGAGATGCGCTCCACCAGGGCGACGCCCGCACGGACGGCGTCCGTGGCTGCAGGGAACAGGGCGAGGAAGGACTCGCCGATGGTCTTGATGACCTCCCCGCCGAACTGCTCGATGACCGGGGCGACCATCTGCTCGTGGACGCTGACGAGGTTTCGGAGCGCCTCACGATCGCGCGGCCCGGCGGGCGCTTGATAGTTGGCCAGATCGGTAAAGACCACCGTACAGGTTCGTGTGCCCAACGCCCTCTCCTCTCGCAACGCAGGTCAAGAGCATATCCTCCAGGCGCATCAGTTTGTAGCCCTCCTGATTGTGGCCGCCGAGAGGGGCGGACACCTTGACCGTCGGGAGGTTTGTGGGGATACTCCCCCCAATGCGCACTGTCCGAACGGGTCGAAAGAAGAAGAAGAAGGAAGAGGACTCTGCGGCGCCCGTTCCGGAGACGCCGCGGGCCGATACGATCTCCGATCCGCTCAAGGCGCCGGAGACCGATCCCCTCCGTGTGGTGGAGCTGCAAGACTCCCTCGCACAGCAGGCCGATGACCTCGCCCAGGCAGACGCCAGAGTCCGAGAACCGATCATCGAAGAGCGCGAAGTCGTCGAAGACATCATCGAAGACCTGCTCGACGACACCTCGATGTCCGATGAGGAGATCACACCTGAGGACATCGCCGAAGACCCACTGGAGATCGATGAGATCCAGGAGCTGCTTGAGATCGACGAGAACCTCGGCAAGCTCATGAACAACCTCGCTGAGCTTGATGCGCTCGATGAGGATAGCCCCATCGTCGAGGCGCTGATCGAAGACGAGCTTGAGGACGCAAAGGACAACTCGACGACCGGCTTCAGCGCCGCCTTCCTCAGGCCTGAGGACATGATCGAAGCGGAGATCCAGAGCCAGAACCGCCCCATGGATGACGCCGACACCTTCCCCCAGGTGACCCCGATGTCCTGGGTTCCCAACCGCGTCAAGACGGCGATCGGGCGGCGCGCGCTCATCGAGCCCAAGCTCGAGCAGGGGCTGAGCCACGACATCAAAGAAGACGTCTCGGTTCGGGATGAAGACCGGGACATCGGCACCCGGAGCCGCCGCCGCTACACCCCCGCGATCCCGACCTCTGACGAAGTCTCCGCGGGCCTGGCCAGAAGCGAAGCGATGGGCGAAAAAGCCAGCATTGTCACCGCCGTACAGACCTTCCATGAGACCATGCAGGCCAACCCCGATCTGGGCAAGACCTTCATCCTGGGGACCATCCGGATGGTCGATCGGTGGTTGGATCTCGAAGAGAACCGCATCGACATCGCCAAGGGCGACACCCCGGCAGAATTCATCGTCGAGAAGCTGTTCCCCGGCATCATCCTGGACATGAAGTTCATGGAGAACTTCTTCGACTACGATCACGACCTCATCTACTACCGACAGTGGGCCTCGGAGCTGGAGCGGGTCCGGCGAAAGGCGATGGTGCTCATCAACGAGACCGACCGCCTCCGCGATCAGCGCGATGAGGAGAAGGCTCAGGAAGATCTCCTCGCCAGCGTCCCCGAAGGGGAGCTGATCGAATGGTCGATGAACAACCCGGACGACGCGATGGGGTTGTATGACGATCGAAACCAGCACAAGCCGTACACCGATCGGCTGATGGAGGAGATGTTCGGCGACGATGGGGTGAAGACCTTCCTCAAGCAGATCGATCTGCTGTCCAGCCCGGAGGCGCTCGATCCCGAGGTGCTCAAAGAACTCGAAGAGCTGGATGACCTCGAGGATAGCCCCCAGATGGAGCAGCTGGAGCTGATCCGGGATGCCCTGACGGACATGGACGTGGCACGGCTGGAGGGAATGCTCAACCTCCCCGAGATGGAGGACATGCAGCAGACCATCCACGAGAGCATGCAGGCGCTGAGCGGGTTGGACGAGATGCTCCGGCCGATTCTGCTCACGATGCTCCAGAAGTATGGGGCATCGGGCATGGATCTGGAGACGCTGGTTCAGGAGAGCCCGAAGCAGATGGTCCTCACGGTCACCCGCGGCGCAGACGAGCGCCCCCTGCCGACCGCCATCGAGCGCGGCCCCGAATCCGGAGTGCACATCGAACGACGGACCTCGATGAGCAACGATCTCGAACAGGTCGAAGAGGAAGAGGACGACGGATCCGCGCCGGACGACGACGACGACGACGACGACGAAGACGACCCGGAAGCGCAGCCCGCGTCCTGACCTCTGGGTCAAGCCGGTCGGAGCGGGACACGATAGGAGCAGGGCACCTTCTCATGGAGCGTGCAAAACCATCTCCACATCCCTCGATGTGAGTCAGACGCTCTACCACCTGGGAGTTCACCGTTGAAGGTTGTTTTTCTTGGCGCCACCCGAGGCATGGGTCGGGCGCTCTCCCGCAAGATGGCCGCCCGGGGCGACCAGATGTTCCTCATCGGCAGAGATCCGGACGCGCTGCGTGAGAGCGCAGATGACCTCGCCGTCCGGGCAACAGGACCCGCTGCAGGCGTCGCGGTGTGTGACCTCTCCAGACCAGAGACCTTCGAACCCGCCCTCGCCGCTGCTGATGAAGCCCTCGGTGGTTTCGACTGTGTGGTGGTGACTGCCGCGATGTTCGGCACCCAGGACGCCCTTGAGGCGGACGCTGACTTCGCGCGCCGGCTGCTGACCGTCAACTTCGCCAACACGGTGGTGTTCTGTGAGGCTGCGCGGAAGCGGCTGTTGGAACACGGCGGGGGCACCCTGTGTGTGTTCTCTTCGGTCGCAGGGGATCGAGGACGGAAACCCGTGGCGATCTATGGCGCGTCAAAAGCCGGGCTGTCGCACTATCTGGAGAGCCTCGACCACAAGTTTCGGTCCGCGGGGCTTCGCACGGTCTGTGTAAAACCGGGCTTCGTGAAGACCGGTATGACCGAGGGGCTCAAGCCGCCACCGTTCGCCGGAGAACCGGACCCGGTGGCAGAAGCTGTGCTCCAGGGCATTGACCGGGGGACACCGGTCGTCTATGCGCCCGCCATCTGGCAACTCATTATGCTGGTCATCAAGAACATGCCCCGCCAGGTGATGCGGATCGTGAACTTCTAACCCGGGCTATTTGGCGTCGACCCTCACAACGACGCGCCCGGTGCGCGTCGTGAGCTGAAAGCCCCCCATCGGCTGAGCCATGCCCGGCTCAGCCGGGGAGTACGTCTCTTGTTGGGGAGGCCCCAGCTCAGCGATGATGACGACAGATGATGTCGGTCGTCCGCCAAGGACATCCGTCAAACTTTGGAGATCAAGGATATATTTATCATATGATGCAGACCGCACAGTTGAGCCCGGGGCAAACGTCGCGGTATTTTTCTCCTCATCATAGATGATCTCATCTGGGTTCAAACGCAACATCACCCGTTCCATTTCAACGTCCGGTATCGGCGGAGATTGTGAAGACACGGCATCTTCGATTGGAGGCAAGGAAGGTGCGGTTTGTGAACACGCTAACCAAATTAGAACGACCATTTGCATAAGTTGACTATACCAGGGATGAAAAGCGCATTCAAAACGACGGCCCATCGGGGCCAATCAGCAAATTAGAGGGAAATAGTCCATCTTAAGCAGGAAATGGGTCAAAATTTTCATCTCAACAAGACTGGCGTAGAGTCCAATAACCACATGGGCGACCAACCTGCTCAGGAGGGCATGTGGTTCAGAAAATTGCGCCATACTTATGGTCACACGGACCGATTTCTCAGTTTGAACAGCGTCACGCCACCAAGATGCTCAAGGTATCGTTGTGGGTGATGATGGCTCATCTGCCATTCCTGCTCGGGGTGGCCTGGCTCAACCACACCAGTGGTTTCGGCGCCTTTGTGCTATGGGCGTTGTCGATCACCGGCCCGCTGGTGGCCCCCCGGGTGCTGCAAGATGTGCGGCAGGCCTCGCTGGTACATGGATTTGCATACATGTGTCTGGGTGGGGTTCTGGTGCACGTGGGTCAGGGTCCCATCCAGATTGAGATGCACTTCTACTTCTTCGCGATGTTGGCGATCCTCGCAATCTTCGCGAATCCGGCCGTGATCACGGTCTCGGCGGCGACGGTGACGGTTCATCACATCGTGCTGTGGCTGTTGTTGCCGGACAGCGTCTTTTTCTATGACGCGCCGTTCGGCGTCGTCCTGGTTCATGCCGCGTTCGTGGGGTTCGCCTCCGCAGCGGCGGTGTACTTTGCCCGCACATACCTGGACAACGTGGTCGCATTGGAGGCGATCATCGAAGAGCGCACGGCAGCGCTGAACGGCCGAAACGAGGACATGAAGCTCCTGTTGAACAGCGTGGATCAGGGCTTCTTTACCCTCGACCGAGCGGCCCGGATCTCTATCGAGCGCTCACAGGCGGCATCATCCCATCCAACAGATCTTCCCAGCTCAGTGA
>JBCBLB010000508.1:0-7294 GCA_038520555.1 Myxococcota bacterium
AATCGCTGGATCGTCTTGATCTTCAGGGTGTAGCCGCTGAGCACCCGCCCGCAGCGCCTGCAGGTGTGGATCCGGTACTGGCGGTGGTAGTCGAGATGCACTTCGTCCGCATCGGAGGGCCAGTGGTGCGGGCAGTACGCGATGGTCACCATCCCGCCCATGGCGAAGCGTGCCTCTGGGGGCTGCTCCGAGGCATCCAGCCAGTCTCGCATCGGGCCGAGGCGCTCCTTCTCCAGGCTCCGGAAGACCTCCCAGGCTTGCTCTGGGCAGGGACGGGCGAGGGTCAGCAGGGCGCGTTTTTGCTCAGGGGTCATCGATACTCTCAGCGCCTCACCCTGTACAGGCTGGTGTGCAGGATTCTGTGCGCAGGTGTGCAGGGATCTGGGTAAAATATTCTGCACACTCTCCGGATTAGTCGGGCATCACTAAGTGTATAGAAATGGAACGGTCTTTCCGATTACCTGTCTGAAGAGTTGCTCCCTCAACTCCCCCGGATTTTTCTGATGGGCCAGTCAAAGATCCAGAAACAACGTATATTCCCGCCACATGGGTTGCGGGTGACGGTGCGGATGCGTGGCGCGGTCATCTCTCAGACCACCCACTGGCCGAAGACCCATTTCTGGGTGGGTGCGTTTTTCTTATGCCTTGCCTTCGTCACCGGTCTGTTTTCTCCTCTGTTGGGCCTGTTGTTTACCGTGATGGCGAGCGTCGACTTCAGTTGGGGGCGGATTCGTCGCAGGCTCGGCCGAGAAGTCGTCCTCGTCGGGGAGAGCATCAACGATCCGGTTCCCACACCGAGCGGCAGACCGCTCGCGCGGGCGCGATGGCGCAACGACAACCGCATCGAGATCGTCCCCATTGAGGACGGCGCACAAGCAGCGATCCTCTCCCCGGGTGAGCGGTGGTCGTGGTCTGGCGACAACGACGTCCAGGTCGAGATGGACCTCGTGCCCCGGATCTACGCTCCGCGGGGCTCAAGCAACCCCTTCGGCGATGTGGCGTTGTTGAGCATGGTGTTGATGCTGATGGTCGGGGTCGGTCAGGCCCGGCTGTTGTATCTGCTGCTGATGCCGGATGGGTTCGGCGGTGGCGGTGAGCCCGAGTTTGAAGCCAGCCCGGAGCTCATCGCGCGGTTGCTGGAGCGGGACTTCGACGGCGCGGAGGAAGTCTACGCCCAGCAGCGGGTCGATCGCCAGGAGTATGACTATCAGATCGAGAGCGACTATCTCCCACCAGGCAACGACGGTCCCACCGACCGTGCCGGCGGCGGCTCGCAAATGGGTGAGGAGATCTCTCGGGAAGATGAGAAGACCTCGCGGGGAGACGATGCGAACCCAAAGCCTGATCTTCCAGAGGAAGACCCCGCCGAGGACGTGGTCGCGGAGCCAGAAGCGCTCCCGGAGCTGGAGCGTGTAGAGGACGAAGCGCCGGATCTGCTCCTGGAAGCCGAGCGAGAGGCCCTCGCTGCAGTAGACGCGCAGGACATCGGGTCACGGGGCGAGGACGAGACGGACACGCCCCCCCCGATGGAGCGGTTCATCGGGTGGGGGTTCCGAGACTGGTTTGACGTCCAGGATGCACGAAGGGAATCGGTGGAAGAGCTGGCGTGGCAGCTTGAGATGGTCCGGGAGCGTCTGCGCATCAACCCCGATGATCCCTATGCGATCAACCTCCTGGGGAACTACGCTTACCTGGCTGAGAACACGGAGCTGTCGCGTGAGAGTTACGAGCGGTACATCAAGCTGTACCCGGACGAACCCCTAGGCTACAATAATCTGGCCCTCACATATAAGCGTAGCGGTGAGTATGTTGTTGAAGAGCAGCTCTATCGCACAGCGCTTGAGTTCGATAACGCTGACGTCCATGTCCTCAATAACCTCGCCATCAACCTTGCCCGGCAGGACCGCTTCGATGAGGCGGTGGCGATCATGGAGGATTTGGAGCAGCTCGACCCCGACAACCCCTATACCGATCTGCACCGGGCCAAGATCTATGCGGCCATGGGGCAGCGGCGCAAGGCATACCAGCACCTTCAGCGAGCGCTGGAGGGGGCGGAGTCGATGAGTTCCCTGCACCACATCGAATTTCGCCAGGATCTGCGGTTGGAGCCGTTGCTGGATCCGCTCCGTCAGGAACGAAAGTTCGCCCGCCTCCTGCGTAAATTTTACGCTGAGGACGCCGACTACCTGATCAATGGCGGTCGGTTCGGGGGTGATGATGGGTGATCTCGCCGTCACTGTGAAGCTGAACGGGGTGTTGGTCGATGACCGGCTGATTCCGGTGCACTCGTTGGTGCGCATCGGCGAGTCCCGGGAGTCGCTGGTCCACTTCCCCGGGGCGGACATCGCAGTGGTTCGGCTGGGAGCCCGGTTGGCGCTCCGGGGAAGGGTCCTCGATGAGGGGGAAGAGATGGACATCTCTCTGGGCGCCACCCAGGTCCACCTCCGACACACCACCAAGTTCTGCCCGCCCTCTGCGCTCTCTGCCAAGCTCGACACGCGGTTCCTCGTCGCGGCCGTTCTGGTGATGGTCTGTGGATCGTGGTTCGATGCGGCGGAGTACTGGCTCAACCACCAGCCACACAGCCAGCCCTCGACCCCGCTCGCCCAGCTGCTCGACGCGTTTGAGGCGGTGACCGACGGACAGCCGACACGACTGGGCGCCGCGGTGCGATCGGGCACCGACAGCTTGCGTTCCGGGCTGGACGATGGGGACGACCTTTCTGGCATCTCAAAGGCGGACGGCCCCCGACACCTCGCCGATGACGTACAGTCGGGCATCGGCTACTACGCCTGGTACCGAACCGCGGTCCCCGCTGACGATCCCCAGGTCGATGAAGCGATGCTCCGCTTCCTCGAGCGCCCCCAGGACCCCTCGGTTCGCCGAATCCTGGCGCAGGCTGCCTACAACCGCGATGACTATGAGACCGCGGCATGGCATTACCGACGCGTCGCCGAGCGCTTCCCCGATGACCGCGCCACGCTGATCCGGCTCGCCCGTGCAGAGAAGCGGCTCGGCTTTCACCAGCGTGAGATCGAACTGTATCGGCGGGTGCTCAGCGCCGATGCCCGAAACGTCGAAGCGCTCAGCGGCCTCGCCGTCGCGTTGGTCCGCGTCGGGCGCCTCGATGAGGCGCAGCAGGTCCTCGATGCGCTGCAGATCATCGCGCCGATGCATCCGGTTACCCACGTCACCGTCGCCATCGTCGCCGCCTGGAAGGGGCAGGTCGATCAGGCGGTGACCGCGCTGGAGCAGGGCTTCGTCAACCGTGCACAGCTCTCGGAAGAGCTTCAGATCGAGCTTCGCCGAGACATCGCGTTGGAGCCGGCGTTCCACTCGCTCCGCCGGGACTGGCACCTGCGCGCGATGCTGCTCCGGCACCTTGGCGCTGCAGCGCCACGAACCGCGCTCTGATCGGAGACGTGCAATACTCCTCTCCGGATGGTTCCAGGAGGAGATATGTCTGCGCGGGTCGCTGTCTACGCCGGCTCTTTTGATCCGATCACCTACGGCCACCTCGACGTCGCCCGCCGGGGCGCCCAGCTGTTTGAGAAGGTCGTCCTCGCCGTGGGGGAGAACCCCAAGAAGCGGTACCTCCTCGATTTTGAGAAGCGCAAATCCGTCGTCACCCAGGCGGTCGCGGACATTGACAACATCACCGTCGACAGCTTCCAGGGGTTGCTGGTCGACTACTGCAGGACGGTCGGGGCGACGGTGATCCTCCGTGGCTTGCGGGCGGTCACCGATTTCGAGTTTGAATTTCAGATTGGGCTGGCGAACATGGACATGGCTCCAGAAATTGAGACGGTGTTCCTGCTCACCGAACCGCGGAACATTTTTATCTCCAGCTCACTCATAAAAGAGATCGCCGCCAACGGCGGCGCCATCCAACGCTATGTCCCGCCTGCGGCAGAACATGCCGTTCTTCGTGCGCTTTCTGCGACAACCTGAGCCCTCGCTGGGATAATTCTCAACGTTGCTCGGGTACGGTCGATTGAGTGCCCAGCGACTGGAGTACAACAATGTGTGGAATCATCGGATACATCGGCCATCGAGAGGTGACGCCCCTGCTCCTGGCCGGGCTGCGTCGGCTGGAGTACCGCGGATATGACTCCGCTGGGCTGGCCGTACAGCAGAAGCGTCGCTTCACCATCCGCAAAGGCGTGGGCCGTGTCGCCGACCTGGAACGCACAATCAACGAAAAGATCGAGGGCACAGCCGGCATCGCCCACACCCGGTGGGCGACCCACGGCGGGGTCACCGAGCAGAACGCTCACCCCCACCCCGACACCCTCCATCGCATCGTTGTCGTTCACAACGGCATCATCGAGAACATGGAGACGCTCAAGCGGCGCCTGTTGCAAGAAGGCGTGGTCTTCCGTTCAGAGACCGACTCTGAGGTCCTCGCGCACCTGATCTCGCACTTCTACCAGGGCATGGGCGCCTTTGGCGAGTCTCTGGTCCCCGACGTCGAAGGCGACCCCATCGAGGCGGTCCGTCAGGCGCTGCTGCGGGTCCGGGGCACCTGGGGCATCGCGGTGATGTTCCTCGACCACCCCGATACGATCATCGCTGCCCGCAATGGCTCTCCGCTGGTCGTCGGTGTGGGCGACGATGAGATCTTCATCGCCTCTGACAGCCACGCGCTCACCCCGCACACCCGGCGGGTGATGTTCATGAACGACGGGGAGATGGCCCGCCTCGATCGGAGCGGTGTGCAGACGATGCGCCTCGATGGTGGGGCGTATACCCCCTCTATCGAGATGCTCGAAGAAGAGTGGGGTGACGCCGAGCGGGGCGACTACCCCCACTTTATGCTCAAAGAGATCCATGACCAGCCTGAGGCCCTGCGCCAGTGCCTGTCCGGCCGCGTCCTGGTCGAGAACGGGACCGCGAAGCTGGGCGGCCTGGATATGCAGCCGCGGCAGATGCTCGACATCTCTACGGTCACCCTGGTCGGCTGTGGGACCGCCTACCACGCCGCGTCCGTGGGCGCCCGCGCGATCGAGCAGCTCGCCCGGATCCCTGCCCGCGCCGAGATCGCCAGCGAGTTTCGGCACATGAACCCGGTCATCGACCCCAACGGCCTGCACTTCGCCGTCAGCCAGTCCGGGGAGACCGCTGACACCCTGGGCGCCATCCGCGAAATTCAGCTCAAGGGTGGCCAGATCATGGGCGTCGTCAATGTCGTCGGCTCGACCATCGCCCGGGAGTGCGGCCGCGGGGTCTATATCCACTCTGGCCCGGAGATGGCGGTCGCGTCGACCAAGGCGTTCTCCAACATGATCGCTGCGCTGTATCTGTTCACCCTTCAGCTGGCCCGGACCCGCAACCTCTCGCCCTCACAAGGGCGCCGGTTCGCCGAGCACCTGCAGGCCATCCCCAGCCTGGTCGAGAAGTACCTCGCTGAGCCCGGCCCCATCGACGAGGCGGTCCGCTCGGTCATCGACGCCAAGACCGCCTTCTTCCTGGGCCGTGGGGTGAGCGCGTCGGTCGCCGCGGAGGGCGCGCTGAAGCTGATGGAGGTCAGCTATGTGCCCTCTGTCGCCTATCCGTCCGGCGAGCTGAAGCACGGACCCATCGCCCTTCTCGAAGAGGGCAGCCCGGTCATCGTCATCGCACCCGACGACGCCCTCAAGCACAAGACCGTCTCCAACCTCCAGGAATGCCGGGCCCGCGGTGCCCGGATCATCCTCATCCACACCATCGGCGATGAGATCGCCGATCTGGGAGATGTCTCGATCCCCGTACCCGCGACCCTGCAGTGGTTCACGCCGCTCCTCACCGTCCTGCCCCTTCAGCTCATCGCCTACAAGGCGGGCCTCGCCCTCGGTCGGGACATCGATCGGCCGAGAAACCTCGCCAAGTCAGTCACCGTCGAGTAGCGCACCGGCTGGGAAGAGACCGACGGACAACTCGACGTCAAATCGACCCGGAGCGGGAACGTCGCCCGTTGATCTCGGTCGGACGCTGGTGCACCCCAACGGAGCCCACCATGTCCGCCGAGAATCGACCGAAGGCTGAGACGAGCCTGAACCTGCTGCCGGTGATGAACCTCGTCACCATCCTCATCCCACTGCTGCTGATGACCTCGCAGCTCGTTCAGCTCGCCGTTCTGGACAGCACCCAGCCCGCCATCTCCGATACCGTGGTCCCTTCCCCCGATCCCGGGTTTCTGCTCTCCCTCAAGGTTCAACCCGATGGCCTGGTCCTGGGGGGTAGCGCTGAGGACCTCATCGACGAGCCCGTCCTGTCCTGCGCCCAGGGGCGTTGTCAGGGGGTCGACAGCTATCCCCTGGAGCAGCTTCAGGCGCAGCTGGCGAACATCAAGTCCAACCACCCCGACGAACAGGCCATCGTTTTGGAGCCTTCGGGCAACATCCCCTATGAGGTCCTCATCGCGGTGATGGACGCGTCGCGTGAGCTGGATGGTCGCCTTCTGTTCCCGAGCCCGACGATCAGCGGGGGCGCTCCGGACTGAGGCGCTCCGGACTGAGGCGCTCCGGACTGAGGCGCTCCGGACTGAGGCGCTCCGGACTGAGGCGCTCCGGACTGAGGCGAAGCACCGCCAGCAGACCGTTGTCGTTCCACACCCAGCACCGCTCGTCGACCTCCGCGCAGTCGGTGACATCGAACCCCGGGATGTCGACGATCACGGCCTCCTCTGGCTCGTCCTCCTCTCGCTCGTCGTCTTCTGCGTCGATGGCCTCTCGGGGGCGGGCGTCGACCACCGAGCCGGTCCGCACGTCCAGGATGAAGACGTCTTCGGGCAGGATGGCGGAGAGGTGGTCACCATCCAGCTCCAACCGCTCCGCGGAGAGCGCCGGGTGCTGCCAGAGCAGCTGGCCGGTCTGGAGGTTCCATGCTCCGGTCGGTCCAAACAGATGGTTGCCCGACCTCAACGTCACCCCTGGAAGCCAACCGTTGCTCAGGGTCTCGCCTTCGATGTTGATCACCTCTCCGGTCATCTCCCGCAAGACGATCGGGGTGTGGGCAAAACCGACGGGAACCGTGTCCTCGATAATCTCGCTCAGCCGCCCACCGGTCTTGAGATCCACAAGCGCCGTACCCGCCTCATTTTGAAGGAGGGCACACCGTCCATGTGGCGAAAATTTGGCTCCCTCCAGGCTCATGCCTTCGATATGAACCGGGGGGCAGCCTGGGGCGACGCCCACCAGCCCCCGGGAGGTCATCGCCAGGGCGGCGCCTTGTGGGCCGATTCGGCTGTCCTTCACCGGCTGGCTCAAGGAAGCCGTGACCTGCACGACGCCCGATGCGCTCAGCCGATAGCAGA
>JBCBLB010000054.1:0-22861 GCA_038520555.1 Myxococcota bacterium
CCCCGGCTGAAACGGACAGGTGAACAGTTCTGTGTGTGCTCGCCGGGGAAGCCGGAAAGAAAAAAATTGTCGGCGGAAGTAACGCTTCGATGCGGAGTCGGTGTCTCAAGAAACGAACCCGGCTCGACCGGGGGTTGAATGAATGGCTTGCTCCCTCGTCCAACAGGGCAGCCACCCCAAAACTGGAGGAGAAACCCCCCATGCATAAGCTCACCATGACCGCGCTTCTCGGCGCCAGCCTCACCAGCGGCTGCGTCATCTATGACAACGACTGCGACTACTCCGACTCGGGATACTGGGGCATCGAAGACGGCCGCGACCGTCCCGATAGCGACCACGACGACAACGACGACGACGCGCCAGCCATCCAGTTCGCGCTCAACCCCAGCGACATCTACCCCGGTGAGGTCATCATCGCCTCGCTGACCGCCGACATGGACATCGACTACAGCAGCATCGTCGAAGTCGAGTTCCTCAGCGACGACATCGTCCTGTGCACCTCACAGGCCCGCGAAGATGAGCTGCTCATGACCATCGGCGCCGCTGACAACGCCGCCTATGGCGCCGTCGACCTCGTCATCATCTTCGACGACGGCGACACCGCATACATGAATGACGCCATCACCATCCTCGACCCGGGCTCCGACAACGGTGGCAACGACGGCGGTGGCAACGACGGCGGTGGTTCCGACGGTGGCGGCTCTGACGGCGGCGGCTCTGACGGCGGCGGTTCCGACGGCGGTGGTTCTGACGGCGGTGGTTCTGACGGCGGTGGTTCTGACGGCGGCGGTTCCGACGGCGGCATCTGCGGCTAAACGCTCAGGGCGCCCGTTCAACCCGAGCGGTTCGGGCTCGAGCGGGCGCCGAGCCGCCTCATTTTGTTGTTCGGAAGCGGATAAGGAGCCAGGGTGCAGATCGATGTTGAACAGGCGTATCGGAAATATGGGGACATGGTCCTCGGTCGATGCCGTACGTTGCTGCGCAATGACGCGGACGCCCGTGAAGCCTGTCAAGAGGTGTTCATCAAGCTGTTCCGGTATCGCAACCGGTTCCGTGGGGACGCTTCGTTGAGCACCTACCTGTTCCGGATCACGACGAACACCTGCCTCAACCAGATTCGCTCGAAGAAGCGGCGGCCGGAAGATCCGGTTGAGGACTTCTCCCTGTTTTTGGGGCAGACAGACACCCTGCTCGACCGGATCGAGATCCAGCAGTTGGTCGACAGGCTTCTGGAGGGGCAGGATGAGCGGACCCGTGAGTGCGTGGTCTACCACTTTATGGACGGAATGACCCACAAAGAGGTGGGCGAGTTGATGGGCATCAGCGGGGCGGCGGTGCGCAAGCGCATCGCGAAATTCCGCCGCTCAGTCGCCGATCAGGCGCCGCCCTGGCTAACAACTCAGGCATCATAGGGATGCATCCCGTGAATCATCGACTGTTCTCCGAGGTCCAGATGGATCACCCTTCGACACTGAAGCTGCACCAGTTCCGCTATAACGAGCTGAGCGACGACGAGAGCCGTGCGATCCGCGAGCACATTCGCGGCTGTGAGCTGTGCGCCCAGCGGCTCGCGGCCATGGACAACCGGCGGGCGGCGTTTCTGCTTGAGCCGGTGCCCCAGGCGATCAAAGACTTCAACAAACGGAAGCGGGTCTCGATCCTGGACTGGCTCCGTCGACCGGCAGCCCTGGGCGTTCTGGCGACCGCGGCGGCGGCGTTTCTGGTCGTCAACCTCTCACCGGGGATCTTCTCGACGCAGGTCGTCGGTGATATGCGCAAAGGCGGCGGTCCTGTTGAGGTCCTCGTCAAGGAGCACGGGGTTTTGGCGGAGTGGGAGACCATTCGGCCGGACGACCAGATCCAGCTTCGCATCCCGCCGGGCGAGTGGCAGCAGGTCTGGGTCGGAGATGGCCGGGACTGGTTGGGGTCCTTCGACGTCGAACCGAGCAACCGGTGGACGCTGATGCCGTTCTCACTGACCATCGACGCGGCGCCCGGTGACGAGTCGATCGTGGTGGTGCTGGCCAACCATCCGATCGGTGAGCAAGAGGCGAACGAGGCAGCGGAGGGCTATTCGATCCCTGGGGTCGTCGTTCATCAGCGGGTGTTGTCCAAGGAGCAGTGATGTTGTGGTTGCTGTGCGCGCTCTCGATGGCCGAAGCCGGCGTCACCCGGCATGCCCTGATTGTGAGCTCGAACGACGGCGGCGCGGCGTTGCCTCAGCTCCGATACGCCGATCAGGACGCGGCCCGATTTGAGCAGGTCCTCACCGAGCTGGGCGGGTTCGCCCGGTCCAACGTCACGGTCCTCGACTCACCGGACCGGGACGCCCTGCTCGGCGCGCTGCGCGAGCATGCCTGGATCGCCGAGCAGAACCCTGAGGATCTGTTCATCTTCTTCTACTCTGGCCACGCCGACAGCCGGGGGCTTAAGCTTGGGGAAGAGACGCTGCCATACGGCGAGCTGCGTCAGGGGGTCAACGAGCTGGAGAGCGAGGTCCGGCTTGGGGTCCTCGACGCCTGCCGCTCTGGCGAGATCACGCGGCTGAAGGGGATGACGCTCTCCGAGCCGTTCGCCACCGACGACAACCTCCGAGCAGAGGGTGAGGTCTGGCTGACGGCGTCTTCGGCCAATGAAGACGCCCAGGAGAGCGATCGGGTCCAGGGCGGCTACTTCACCCACTACCTGATCTCGGGCCTTCGCGGCGCTGCGGACACAGATGATGGGGTGGTGAGCCTGCGCGAAGCGTATACCTACGCCTACGCCCGGACCGTCGCCCGCACCGGGCGCACCGACGCCGGCGCGCAGCATCCGACCTATGACTTCAACCTTCAGGGCGAAGGCGATCTGGGCATCACCGATGTCCGCAACGCCTCGGCCCGGTTGACCCTTCCAGAGTCGATGGCGGGGATCTTCACGGTCCTGACTGCACCAGATGAGACGCCTCTGGTCGAGGTGGCCAAGCCGGCTGACACCCAGACGGTCGTCGCGCTGCCTCCTGGCGACTACCTGCTTCGATACGCCAACGGCACCGGGGCTGCTGAGTCCTCGCTTCACCTGGACGTGGGCTCGAACTTCGTGGTTCCGACCAGCTTCCGTCCGGTCCGGGAGGTGGCGATGGTTCGGGGGCCGACCCAGAGCGAGCGTCCACAGGGGCTGTTCAACGATCAGTTCCGCAATGACTTTGGAGAGGTCGATCTGGAGAAGGTCGGCGCCTGGATGCTCGGAGAGTTGGGCATCAACGGTGGAATCAACGCGGTGTCGATGCATGAGCTTCCGGAGGGGCCGTACACCTTCGCCGGGATGTGTGTCGCCATCGGCCCGGAGTGCTTGAGCGATCGGCTGGAGGGGACCGGCTCGGTCCTCCTGACCTATGAAGACGGCCAGAAAGCGGCCATGGGCGCCCTCTACGATGGCCAGCCGCTGGGCCGGTGGCTGTTCTTCGACCCGGAGGGGCGGCCCTTCGCGGAGGGCAGCTACCGCTATGGGATCATGGACGGCCGGTGGACGTGGTGGCACCCCAACGGCACCATCCGGCAGTCCGGCCAGATCGCGATGGGCGCGCGCACCGGCATCTGGCAGGAGCACTACGACAATGGGGGCCGGAAGAGCAAGACCCGCTATGAGCTGGGCGCCCCCATCGGCCGACACCAGGAGTGGTACCCCGACGGCCAGAAGAAGAGCGCCGGGAAGAAGCTCGGGGATTTGCGGACGGGCCGGTGGATGACCTACCACCCTGACGGCCATATGAAGTCCAAGGGCAGCTATGACGAAGCGGGCAACCGGACCGGGCGGTGGTCGACCTGGACGGCCGGCGGTCAGCCCAGCAGCCGCGGTCGGTACCTCTACGACAACAAGCACGGCGACTGGACGTTCTGGTGGGACAGCGGCGTCCGCTCATCCCATGGGGCTTACCGCCATGGGATGAAAGAAGGTGTCTGGGAGACCTGGCACCCCAACGGCCAGAAGAAGAGCCGCGGTGGATATAAGAACGACGCCCCCGACGGCCGCTGGGTCGAGTGGCACGCCAACGGGCAGGTCAAGAGTCGGGGCAGGTATAACCTCGGAACGCCGGTGGGACGATGGATCCGCTGGGACGAGCGGGGCTTGCGGCAGTCGATGCGGTACGGGCGCTGAAGGGTCGAGAGGTTATACCGAGGACGCCTGTGGATTCGGAGACTCCATCGGCAAGGAGCGGACGGACAAGGCCGTCCCGCCTTGGAGGAACCATGATCTCGATCGAAGCGGCCCGCCGGTTGGTCACCGAAGGGCTGTCCCCGCTGTCCGGTGAGGACGTTCCCCTGCTCGATGCCCTCGGACGGATCTGTGCCATCAACATCATGGCAAGCCGCTCGCTTCCGGGCTTCGACAACTCGGCGATGGACGGCTACGCGGTGCGGGCTGCGGATCTCCAGTCGGAGCGGTCGCTGCGGGTCGTGGCTCAGATCCCGGCCGGCGTGGTCTCCGATCGGGTCATCGGTCCTGGGGAGGCCGCGCGGATCTTCACCGGTGCGCCGATGCCGGGGGGCGCGGACTCCGTTGTCATCCAGGAGGATGTGCGCGTCGAAGGCGACCAGATCTGGATCACCGATGTTCCCGCCGCGGGGCGGCACATCCGCCGGCGGGGCGGCGACATTCTGGACGATGAGATCCTGATTGAGGCAGGATGGCGGCTGACCGCGGGGCGGCTGGCGGTGTTGGCTTCACAGGGTCACCGGACGGTGGCGGTGGTGCGCCGGCCTCGGGTCGCGATCCTGCCGAACGGCGATGAGTTGGTGCCCATCGACGCCGCGGTGGGGCCGGGACAGGTGCCCAACACCAACGCCCATATGCTGTCTGCCCAGGTGCTCCAGGCCGGCGGCGAGCCCTGGGCGTTTGACCCCATCGCGGACGATCCGGACGTCCTCACCCAGGCGCTGAATGCAGCGACGGCGGGCGCAGATCTGGTCTTGACCACGGGGGGGATGTCGGTCGGGGACTTCGACTATGCCCGCGACGCGCTCCGGGCGGAGGGACAGCTGGCGTTCTACAAGGTTCGGATGAAGCCGGGCAAACCGCTGGGTCGGGGGCTCATCAACGGGGTACCGGTCCTCGGTCTTCCGGGGAACCCCGTCTCCACCTTCGTCGGCTTCGCGCTGTTCGGGCGGCCGATGCTCCGCACCCTGGCGGGGTACCCCGACGTCGATCATCCGGTCCGGTCGCTCCCGCTGGGCCGCGCGGTGAAGCAGAACCGCACCCGCCCGGAGTTTCAGCGGTGCGCCCTGTCGGAGGGACGGCTGATTCCCTGGCCCAAACAGGGCAGCTCGATGATAAGCTCGCTCATCCGGGCAGACCTGCTCGCCCGGATCCCGCAGGGCGACGGCGTCCTGGCTGAGGGCACCGTTGTCGAGGCGATAGACCTCCGGGTCATCGAATGAGCCGATCGGCGAGGGCGGCGGTCATCTGCGCCCCATCGAAGCAGGCTCCCTGAGCGATGAACCGAAACACCTGAAGCCCGCGCATATCCGCGCCGCCCAGGTCCGCGTTGTGGGCGAGGATCTGTGGGAAGCGGGCGTTGGTGAGCCGCGCCTGCCGCAGCCGGGCATTGTTGAAGTGGATCTCCACGCCACGGCATCGAGACAGATCAGCGCCGGACAGATCGGCATCGTTGAAGTTTGTATGAGAGAGGACCGCGCCGACCAGCGAGGCGCCGGACAGGTTGGCCCCTTGAAATCGAGACCCCTCCAGATGGGCGCCTTCGAGGTTTGCGCCCCGCAGATCGACGCCGTTGAGGTCTCGGTGGCAGAGCCTGGCCGCCGAGAGATCCGCGCCAGGCCCGATGCGGAGGCCATCTTCAATCGAGACCCCCGGTCCGAGGATCGTCTCGGTGTCCCATAAACACCCAAACAGGTTGGCGCCGCGGGCCCCCTCCCCCAGCCGGGCGCCCCGCAGGTCTGCGCCAGCAAGGTTGGCGTGATGAAGGTCGGCCGTGGACAGATCGACGCCGCTGAAGTCGGCGCGTTGTAAATCCGTTCCGCGCGCGATCGCGTCTCCCAGCATCGCGCCACGGAACATGGCGTTGCTGAGCCGCCCCTGAGAGAGATCCACGCGGTGCAGATCGGCGCCCCGAAACGACGCGTAGAGCAAGCGCGCGCTGAGAAAGCGGGCCCCGCGTGCGATGCATTCATCAAAGATCGGCCCTCCGCGACGATTCTGGCGCACGAAGGTCTCATCGAGCCGGGCGCCGGAGAGGTCTGCCTTCGAGAAATTGGTCCGGGCCAGCGCAGCCCCGGTGAGGTCTGCGTTCCGAAGATCGGCCTTTCGAAGCTGTGTCGAAACGAGGTTTGTGGACCGCATCGACGCGTTCTGGAGATCGGCGCCATAGAGGTCGAGTTGGCTGAGCCGCAACCCATCGAGGGTCCGTCCTGCGCCGTTCATCTGAGCGCCGATCAGACAGGCGCGGGCGGGTGTGGGGAAACGTCGAGGGAAGACGGTCTGCTCGTCGATCACGCACCCATCGAGCCGCACCCCCTCAAGGAAGAACTCGGAGAGGTCGAGGCCGCGGATGTCTGCCCCTTGGAGGTTCGAGCCTTCGAGGCGGACACCGCTCAGCCGAGCCCCGAGCATCCGGGCGCGTTCCATCCCTGCATCTCGGAGGTCGGCGTTCATCAGTCGGGCCTTCCAGAGGTCTGCGTCGTTGAAGACGGCCGATCGGAGATTGGCCTCGGTGAGGATTGCCCCCCGGAGGTCGGCGGACTCCAGGTTGGCGCCCTGCAGATCGGCGCCATGGAGATCGGCCCAGTACAGCTCCGTGCCGCGCAGATCGGCGTTGCGTAGGTTCGCGCCGCGCAGGTCCGCCTCACGCAGGCGGGCGCCCCGAAGCACAACGCCAGACAGATCCATCTCATACAGCGGGGCGCTGCGCAGGGAGGCACCGGCCAACAGCTCCCGCCAGGCCGCACGAGGCAGAGACATGAGCAGCTCACGTGCCTGGAGCTGATGTTCCCGGCAGGCCTCGTCCGCCTCAAAGAGGGTCAGGATTCGTCGAAGTTCCTCCACAGGGTGAGAGGATACAACGACTTCTTGGGTTCGAGCCGGATTTAAACGTTGAGCAGCCGCTCCGCTTCGACGACGGCGCCCAGCAATCCCAGGTAGGGGTAGGTCACGAGGCCGAGGGGCATGTCCTTGAGCAGCGCCGCCATCGGCGCTTTGTTCTCGAAGGCGGCGCGGAACCGTCCGTCGGTGATCGTGTCCACGATCCGGGGCAGCACCCCACCCGCCAGAAAGACCCCGCCATCGGGCAGACATCGGAGGGCCAGGTTTCCGACTTCCGAGCCGACGATGGACAGAAACAGATCCATGGTCTCCGCGCAGGCGGGATCCTGGTCGGCGCATGCGAACACCACCTTGGCGGCGGGTTCGGTCTCCAGCTGCTTGAGGGTGTAGGTGTCGAGGGGGATGTCCTGCGCGACGAAGTCGAGCAGCCTGCGCATCCCGGGACCGGCGGCGACGTTCTCCAGGGTGACCCGAACGTGCTGGGTGCGCAGCCACTGCAGCAGCTCGTCCTGGCGGGGGTTCGCGGGGGCGAAGTCGGCATGCCCCCCTTCGGTGGGGACGACGTGTCCGCCGATGCGGAGGGCCATCCCGATCCCGGTGCCCACGCCCATCACGGCGATGTTGGCGTCAGGGTCGATGCGCTCTGGCGGCGGCCCGATCCAGGCGACGTCGTCATGGGTGAGCCGACCGATGCCCCTTGCCGCAGCGTGAAGGTCATTGATGAGCCGCCCAGGTCCGGGCAGATCGGCCGCGGCGCCGGACCAGTTGGTGTTGGTCAGCCTCGTGATGCCGTCCTGGATCGGCCCGGCGACGGCCACACAAGACGCTTCGGGGGTGAACGGGTGCTTGTCCATGTAGAGGGCGACGACGTCCGTGAGGGTGTGCACCGTCTCTGTCGACCACACCTCGATGTTGAGCAGTCGGCCGTCCTCCCATCGCGCGAGCCGACAGTTCGTTCCGCCAACATCCCCAATCAGGTAGCTCATCTTCAGCGTCTCCCAGCAAGCACGGCCGCCTCAACCTCGGCGATGGTCTTGGGGATGGCGGCGGTGAGCACCTCTGGTTCCCCATCGGTGACTACGACGTCATCCTCGATCCGGATCCCGATCCCACGAAACTCGGGCGGAACGTCTTCGTTGTCGGATCCAATATACAACCCGGGCTCGACCGTCATCACCATCCCTGGCTCCAGCCGGCGGCTCTCGCCGCCATGGGCGTACGCGCCTACATCATGGACATCGAGCCCCAGCCAGTGGCTGGTGCCATGCATAAAGAACTTCCGGTGCGCTTCCGTCTCGATGATCTCGTCGACATTCCCGCTCAGCAGACCGAGCGCGACCAGCCCTTCGGCGATCTTCCGGGTGGCGGTGTCATGGAGGTCCCGAAACGCGCCGCCCACACGCACCACACCGATGGTCGCCAGCTGGGCCTGAAGCACCACCTCATAGAGCGCCTTCTGCGCCGAGCTGAACCGCCCGCTCACCGGCCAGCTTCGGGTCACGTCGCTGGCATAGCCCTGGTACTCGCAGCCGGCGTCGACGCACACGATCCCCTCATCGGGCAGCCGGGCATTGTTGTCGATGTAATGCAGCACCGTCGCATTCGCGCCACCGCCAACGATCGAGGGGTAGCTCGGCCCGGTGGCGCCCATCCGCCGGAAGGTCCCCTCGATGATGGCTTCGATCTCAAACTCATGGACCCCCGGCCGGGTCGCGGCCATCGCCGCGCGGTGGGCCTGCTCGGTGATTTTGGCGCCCTGGCGCATCACCTCCAGCTCAGCGGGCGTCTTGATCAGACGGAGCTCATGAAGCAGCCGCGCCGGATCGATGAACGCATCGGGGACATCAAGGCCGTTCCGGCGGGCCTGCCGCCGCGCCTTCCGGATGGCGCCAGAGACCAGCCGGTCGAGGTCGGGATCGTCGGCGAAGGGGTAGTGCAGGGTCTGATACCCCTGCAGCAAACCGGGCAGCCGCTCGGGCAGCTCCTCATAAGGGAAGGCCGCATCTGCGCCATAGGCTTCGACCGCGCCTTCGGGGCCAGGTCGGTAGCCGTCCCACATCTCTGCCGAGGGATTCTTGGGGCGGACAAACATGATGAACGGCTGGTCACTGTTCGGCCGAAGCAGGATGGCCACCTGCGGCTGGGTCCAGCCGGTCAGGTACAAGATGTCGCTGTTCTGTCGGAAGCGGTGCTCTGTCGTCCCATTTCGGAGGGTGGGATTGGAGCCGAAGAGCAAGGCGGCGTCGTTGCCCAGGGCAGCCAGGAAACGCGCACGCTGCTGCGCATGTCTGTCGGTGTGCATAGCGCCTTTGTAACCTCCTGTGTGCCCGCAGAGTGGCCATCATCGCAGAGAGTGGTAAGAACACTGATGACGCGCGATTCGGTAGGGTCGCGTGGAAACCAGGAGAACCTCGTGAGCGTAACGCAGAACAATTCGGTGTTCGATGGTCCGGTCGTCGTCGTCGGCGCCGGCGTCGCCGGCCTGATTACGGCTCATCTCCTCGCCGAAGCGGGCGCGAACGTCACCGTCATCGAGAAGCTCGATAAGGTCGGTGGCCTCGCCCGCTCCTTCGTCTACCACGATGAGTTCGTCTTCGACTGCGGTCCTCACCGCTTCGACACCAACAACCCCAACGTCGCCACCTACCTCGACCGGGTCCTTGAAGATGGCACGTTCTTCCCGCGAAAGAGCGAAGTCTTCTTCAAGGGCAGCTACTACGCCTGGCCCATCAAGCCCCAGAACCTCCTCCAGCTTCCCCCTGAGCTGGCCGCCCGCGCCTTCGTCGACCTCGCGGTCAACGGCTATAAGACCTATGGCGAGGACAACTTCGAGAATTACATCCTCCGCCAGTACGGGCCGACGCTCTACAAGCACTTCTTCGAGGGGTACTCGATGAAGTTTCTGGGCATCCACCCCCGCGAGACCCACTCCGACTGGGCGAAGGTCGGCATCAACCGCGCCATCATCGATGACAACGCGCAGATGCAGAACCTCGCCCAGCTGCTGAAGTCCACCCTGCTCCAGTTCAACAAGAAGAGCCAGCGGTTCCTCTACCCCCGAAACGGGATGCATCAGGCCTGGGCCTCGGTCGCCCGGAAGCTCACCCAGGCCGGCGGACGCGTCATCACGGGCACCGGGGCCGTCCTCGAAGGCGGAAACGGACGCATCGACGCGGTGCGGGCTGGCGATGAGCGCATCGAGCCCTCGGTGGTGGTCTGGACGGCGCCCATCACCCTGGCCTGCAGGCAGCTCCAGCAGCCGGTCCCGGATCTGAAGTACCTGGGCCTTCTGTTGTACAACGTCATGGTTCGAGAGGATGCCCCGCGGGATTACCAGTGGTGCTACTACGGCGCCCGTGAGCTGCTGATCAACCGGGTGTCCATCCCCCGGTTCTTCTCGACTGGCACCGTCCCGGCGGGGATGACCGGCTACTGCTGCGAGGTCACCTGTATGAAGGGCGACGAGCGCTGGCTCCACGGCGAGCGGCTGACCGACTGGGTCGTCGATGACCTGGTCCAGGTCGGGCTCATCAAGGACCGCCGGAACGTCCTCGACGTCAAGTTGGAGCGGCTGCCGAACAGCTACCCCATCTACCACAAGACGTATCCGCAGGAGCTGGACAAGGCCCGCAAGGCCCTCGGGCAGTACGCGAACCTTTATCTGGCCGGTCGCACGGGGTTGTTCTGGTACAACAACATGGATCACTCGATGGAGAACGCCTTCCAGCTGACCCGGCGCCTGCTCCGTGAGTCGGGCATGTCCCAGGCCAGCGAGGCGGCGATCGCCGCTGGCGGGATGTGAATCAATCCGGGAAGGACACGGCCCCCTCTCTGAGGAGAACCCAGGGCGCTTCGGACTGTGTGTAGTGATACCGCAGCTGCCACTGCAGCGGCGCCGCGGGGACATCCACCCACACCGGCTGTCCGGGAAAGATGCGGCTGTCGGTGACCAGCCGCTTCGTCTGGGACGCCGCATCATCGACGAACCGGCGCCCGAACCACGCCACCTCAAGCCACGGTTGTTCATCGGTTTTGATTTGAACCGTGAGATGTCGGAACAGATCTCCGGTTGGAAAGGCGTGCCCGATGTCATGGGTCTCCACGATGAATCGGACCCGATCGTGATGACGCGTAAGGGTCACGGTGATGGACTCGGCCAGCCATTCGGTGTCATGTGCGCCTGGGAAGCGATGCCCACCATCTTGCATATGGCAACTCTGACAGCTCCGAGAAGGCGCTCCGGACCACAGCGACCATTCGCGAAACGTGGACTGCATCGGCTCCTCGGTCCAGGAGATCTGGCCGCCGGGGTGAACCACAGCGAAATTGAAGTCATGGCAGTCGGCACAGAATGCGCTGGTGGACAGCCGCGGTGCGACGCGGGAGGGATGGGGCGCGAGCCCGCTGACCGTCGTGGCCAGGATGACCCCCTCCTGAAGGTGACAGTGAATACAGCTCACCCCTTCCATTTTGCGTTCAGTCGGTGCGTGGCACCCTTCACATAGCGGGAGGGGCTCCTGTTGAAAATCGTCTTGAAACAGTGTGTTGCTCCATGAGACCCGATGTCGGGAGGTCAACCAGTCCTCACCTTGCTTCGGGTGGCATGCGATGCAGTCGCTTCCCGAGGGCGTGGCAGCGGCAGCCCAGAGGATGAACCCCCACACTCAAATCGCCTGGAACCGGGAGCGGACATCCTGTTCGACACCATCGACGACAGCGAGGTGGTACAGGGTGAACCCGGTGATCTGATGGTCGGCGTTTCGGTCAAAGACAAACAGAGACCATTCCTGGGTCTCGAAGATTCGAGAGGTCAGCATCTGTTGGGGGCGACCGTCCACATAGCGGATGGTAAATTCGAGATCATCCTCCCAGAACATGCGCATCACCGAGGCGTGCTTGCGGCGTCCATGGCTCTGAATCCGTCCAGTCAGCGCGGACACCTCACCATCTACATCGCGAAGGATGCGTACGTTACTGGTCTTCGTCTCCCGTTCTTCGGACTCATCTTCTGACTTCACGACGCTTCGCCAGGCATCTTCCGTCTCTGAGAGATGGAGGCGCTCGGGAGCGAAGAGCCACTCCAGGTTGAAAACAACCGAGGAAAGCTCATCCCCATTGGGTAACCTGAACCGAACTGTCGGCGCGTGGTCGACCCGCTCCCCCCGAGCCAGGGTGCCTTCTTCATAGGTGCGCGCCATCAGCCGCTTCATCGGTGCCATGGCCGCGACCGCCTCGTTCTCCGAGATGACCGATTGAGAGGTCCGGACAAACCGGTGAGAGGAGAACGGGTCGGGGAGCGCCTTCGGGTCCCGCTCGGCCAACGCCTGCCGCTCCTGCTTCCACTGCATCGTCGCCATCCGGTTCGCCTGCTGAACCTGAGCATCGACCGGCGCATCGACGAAGACCTGGATATCGGAGACGCAACCGTCAGAGTAGGTTTTTCCAGGATGAACCTTCAGAATTTCCAACCGCAACGACGCGATGGTCTGTGAGGTCGGCAAGGAAAGCTCGACATCCTGCCACCCCGGGGTCCGCTCGACATCAGCGACTGTCGTGCCGAGCACGCGACCGTTCGAGCCGACCACCTCGATGCGGAGGGTCTGAGGCGCGCCGTTGGCATCCAACAGCATCGCCGACTTCTGATACCCGTTCCGAATTCGAAGACGAACCGCAGTCACCGAAGGCACTGGAGTAAGCGGAAGGGTGAGATGTTCACCCTCCCCCTGCCCATCGACGCCCTCCGTCCAGGCTGTGTCTGGATCGTCATCGAGAACATACCGAGGATGATAGTTTTCATCATAGCGATTGTATGCGCTCTTCAAATAAGAGCTGGCGATCGCGTCCTGGGGGTAGAGTCGGTGCCATATGTGCCCGGGCTGCCCATCTACCCCAAGAAATAGAATCATCCAAAACAATCGATCATCCTCACATTCACAGGTTGGTTGGTTGAAGGATACTGCAAACAACTGCCCGATGATGAGAAATCATCCCTCCCCCGTTTCAGATTCAACGAGCGCTCAAGAGGCACGTCACTTCCGAGCGGCGCGACCGCACAACCGACGCCATGTGTCTCGGGCGACCTCATCGACATCCCGGGTCCACCCGGGGAGCCCAGACGAGATCACCTGCTCGGCGTTCTGGACGGGGCAGACCCGGGACCAGGCAAGATCCGGCTGCCCCGCGGACGTGTCGGTGCGTCGGATATGCTCGGTGTAGACCGCTCGACAGATCTCCGCCGGTGCGTCGCCACAGATCTCTCGTGACAGCGGCGCCCCTGGGGTCACCCGCTGCATCAGGCGATCGACCATCAGGCGACGCACCAGCGGCGTGCGCTGCTGGGAGGGGATGCTCTCTGCCACATAGGCGTCGAGCCGCTGGAAGGCGCCGGGCTCTTCGCCCACGGGGAGATCGGAGAGGAACCCCCTCGCCTCTCGGCTCAGGGCGTGGCCCAGGCACTGGTTCTGAAACCGCCCCGACTTCGCACAGATCCTCCGGGCGCGCTCAAAGGGAATCTCGGCTTCATCGGCGAGGACGAAGAAGCACTCGTCCCGCCAGAGCCCGCGAAGCGTCTCACAGATCAGCAGGCCGGGCCGCAGATCGTCCTCGGCGACGTCGCGGGCGATCATCGTAGCGCACTCGCCGCGGAGCCGAGGGTTGCGGATGTCCTGGCACTGCGACGCGTCCGACGCCCGCGTCGCGGCCAGATACACCTCGCGATCGGGGATCGGGGGCTCACAGCCGACAAGGAGCAACCAGAAGAGACGCATCAGAAGAAGATGCGCAGGCTGAGGGCGTGGAGTTGCTCGTTGTTGTCGATGTCGTAGCTGAAACCGTAGTTAAAAATACCCTCATCGGTGCCCACACCGATTCCGGCGGTGACGATGTCCTGAGAGGTCGCCAGGACATGGCGGTAGCCGGCGCGGATGGGGACGAAGATGCCCAGCATCAGCTGACCGCCGGCGCGCACCTCAGAGACGGAGAGACCATCGTCGAAGTCTGCGATCGTCTCCACCGAGAGGTCCGAGCCTTCTTTGGAGGCCGCACGGGCGGCGAGGGCAGCCTTAGGCGCGAAGACTTGATCGACCGGCAGGAGGTCTTCTGCAGAGGCGGACAGGAAGATGTTTTCCCGAACCCGCCCGGCGATGGAGGCGTGCGCCTGATAGGTGTCGGTGGGATCGGAGAACCGTGAGCTGAAGCGGTGGTATCGCATCCCAGCGCCGACCGCGAAGCGGCGTTCGGCGAAGCTCGTCGCCAGCCCACCGCCGATGATGGTGTTTTCCTGGGGATTCTGGATGTCATCATCCGGCAACAGCCAGCCGGGCAGCTCTTCGGTGGTGGCGTCGCGGTTGGCGGTCTCACGGATGAAGACGGCGCCGAGGGCGACGGGTCCGGTCTGGGAGTCGATGGCGCCGGCGCCGTAGCGGCGAACCCGATCGGTGCCCAGCCGCCCGGAGGCGATGAGCGTGTAGTTGGGCTGTAATGCCATGACCGCCGGGGCGGTCAACGAGGCGCCGACCGCGATCGGGTCGGCGCGAATGGCGCCCCCGCCCCCGAGGTCATCGGCGAAGAAGGGGTCCGGGGTCCGCGACTGGGCGAACGCCATCCCTAATAAGCACCACCACATCTTCCGTTCTCCTTAGTGGGCTGCGAGGCCATCCCCTGAATGTTTCCAGTTCAATCATTCTTCCCGGGTGCCGCCGCCATTGGCCTCGTCAGCCCACCCTCTTCAGCCTGCCATGGGTCGAGATTGTAGTCTACGACGGTGGAGGAATCGCCTTTGATGTCGATTGGGTAGCGCGATGTATCCTCATGGAAGGATATATGCTGCGCTCTCCGGAGGTTTGAACAATGAGTCAGGTTCGCACGGCTGTGCTGCCCGTCGCGGGGTGGGGGACCCGGTTCCTCCCCGTGACCAAGTCCGTCCCGAAAGAATTGCTCCCCCTGCTCGACCGCCCCTGCGTCGACTATATTGTCACCGAAGCTGTCGAAGCTGGCATTGAACGCATAATCCTGGTCACCGCGCGGGGCAAAGACTCCCTGCTCGACTACTTCGATCGGTTCCCCGAGCTGGAAGCGCGCCTGAAGGCGGCCAACAAGCACGAGCTGCTGGAGCGGGTGATGGAAGCCGCTCACAAGGCCGAGATCATCTCGTTGCGCCAGCCGGAGATGCTGGGCCTTGGCCACGCCGTCCTCTGCGCCCGCGCGGCCGTGGGCGAGGAGCCCTTCGCCGTGCTCCTCGGCGACGACATCATCTTCAGCGACAAGCCGGTCATCGGACAGATGATCCAGGCCTACGATGAGGCCGGCGGCGACAAGGCGGTCGTCTCGCTGATGGAGGTGCCCCTGGAGCAGACCCGTCGCTACGGTATCTGCGACGGCGACTGGCTCAAGCCGGGCCTGATGGCGGTCAAAGAGATGGTCGAGAAGCCCGAGCCCAGCGAAGCGCCCAGCACCAGCGCCATCGTCGGCCGTTATGTATTGCCCGCGGACATCTTCTCGATCCTGGAGACGACCCGGCCGGGCCGCGGCGGTGAGATCCAGCTGACCGACGCTTTGGCCACCCTTGCGAACGCGCAGCGGGTGCTGGGCTATGTCTTCGACGGCGAGCGCCATGACACCGGCAACGTCCTGGGGCTGCTGCGGGCGTCGCTGTTCGCCGCGGCGCGGCGAGACGATCTTCGGGAGGACTTCCTGGCGATCCTCGATGAGGTGCACTCCCTGCTGCGTTGATCGTGCCCTTCGCTTTGATCTGGGGCCTCTCGTGAGTATGCTGTGATCCTGCACGCTCGTGTGAGCATGTGACTGATATCCATCGTCTACCCATTCCTTTCGGACCCTTTATCCTGTTAGAGCGAGCAGGCGCAGGGGGGATGGGGGTGGTATGGCGCGGGCGTCATCAGGCGAGCGGGCTCGAGGTCGCCATTAAGACCCTTCGCGCGGACGCACAGCCGCGGGCGACCGAGCAGACCTCGCGGGCGTTGTTCGATGCCTCATTGGATCGGGAGGTGCGGGCGATCGCAGCCCTGAACCACGCGCGGGTGGTCCGTGTCCTCGATCACGGTCGCACATCTGCTGAGGACACGATCCTGGGCGGTGACCTTCCCTGGCTGGCGATGACGTGGATGCCGGGCGGTCCGCTCAAGGCGTCATCGGTCACCGATTGGGGATCGGTCCGTTCGACGGTGAAAGATGTTCTGGAGGGCCTCGCCTGGGCGCACGCCCATGGTGTGCTTCATCGGGACATCAAGCCCAGCAACGTGCTCGGCAGTGGGGACGGTCGTTGGGCGCTGGCGGACTTCGGCATCGCCCGGCTCCCGCAAGGAGCGGATCCGCTCTCCGGTTGGGGATCACCGGAGTTTATGGCCCCTGAGCAGCGTTAACGGGGTGTTCATCCCGCGCTTTCCGGTCCCAGAGGGTCTCCAGGACTGGCTGTCCATCGCCCTGGCGTCCCATCCGGACGATCGGTTCCGCTGGGCAGCGGACGCGTGGGCCGCGTTTGAATCCTTCGGGGCTCCGGTCGCCGCTCCCCATCCGTCGCAGGTGGCCAGGAGGGTTGCTTCTCCCAGATGCAAATGGGTTACAACTGCAACCAGTCACTGCACCGATCGACAGGGATCGATCACCCCCGAGTCCGATGAGGGGCACTCTTGCGATTCGCTCGAATCGCCGTCGCGCTGCCGATCGACGGCCTGTACACCTATAAGATTCCGCGCGGCCTTGAGCTGGAGGTTGGCCACGTGGTCAGCGTCCCGTTCGGCCGACAGAAGGTCTCCGGCTACGTCGTCGATCTGACCGACACCTCGGACTACCCCAAGGTCAAGCCCATCAACCGGCTGCTCGACGCCGAGCCCGCCTTCGACGCGAGCCAGCTGGCCTTCTTCCGTTGGATCAGCAACTACTACCTGGCTGGTCTGGGTGAGGTCATCGCCACCGCCCTTCCGGTCGCCTACAAGCAAAAGGCGCGCCGGGTCTACATTCCCACCGACGAAGGGATCGAAGCCCTCGCCGCAGAGGCGGTCGAGCCCGCCAGCCGGGCCACGGTCCTCCGGGAGATCATCAGCCGTCCCGGGCGAACCAAACGGGGCATGACCCGGATGCTCCACAACGAGCTGACCTCCGCCGAGGTTGGTAAGGCCCTCGACGCCTTGATCCGCGCCGACTTCGCCATCATGGAGGAGCGGAACTTCGGCGGCCCCAAGGGCATGGTCACCACCGTCACCCTTGAGAAGCCGGCGTCGGAGATCCCCGAACAGCGCGGCAAGCGGATGAAGGCGATCATCGAACACCTCGTGGCGGCCGGCGGGACGATGGATCTCTCGGAGCTGGTCGAGAAGGAAGGCCCCAACGCCCGGAGCGCCGTGGTCCGCCTCGTCGAGAAGGGGCTGGTCCGCAAGGCGGAGCGGGAGAACCGGGAAGCCGTCGACATGCCAGTGATGCCCGGCCGGAAGAAGGAATTCGCCCCCAACCCCGAGCAGGCGGCGGCGCTGAAGGCGATCCGGGCGGCGAAGACCGAGACCTTCCTGCTGCATGGGGTGACCGGCTCTGGCAAGACCGAGGTCTACCTCCAGGCGGCCAAAGACGTCCTGGAAGCGGGCAAGCAGGTCGTCATCCTGGTCCCGGAGATCGCCCTGACGCCGCTGTTGACCGGGCGGGTGCGCGCCCGGTTCGGCGACGAAGTGGCGGTGCTGCACTCGGGGCTGACCAGCAACGAGCGGCTTCGAGAGTGGCGCCGGATCCGCGCCGGAGAGGTCAAGGTCGCCGTCGGCGCCCGCTCCGCGCTGTTCGCGCCCTTCCAGGACCTCGGGCTCATCGTCGTCGACGAAGAACACGATGATTCGTATAAGCAGGACGACGGGGTCCGCTACAACGCCCGGGACCTCGCGGTGCTGCGGGGCAAGCAGCTCAACTGTCCGGTGATCCTGGGCTCCGCGACGCCCAGCCTGGAGACCTGGTACAACGCCTACTCCAGCCGATACACCATGCTCCGGATGCGCAACCGGGCGACGCCCCGGCCGGTGCCCAACATCGAGCTGGTCGACATCAAGGGCATGCCCGCCAGCCAGGCGATGTCCGATACGCTGGTCAGCGCCCTGGGCCACGCCCTGCGCACCGGCGGGAAGGCCATCGTCCTCTACAACCGACGGGGCTATGCACCCGTCGTCGAGTGCCCGGGATGCGGCGGAAACTATGAGTGCCCGTCCTGTGGGATCAGCCTCGTCTTCCACCAGAAGATCAAGCGACTGAAGTGCCACTATTGTGGATTTCACCGAGATTATCAGCCAACATGCCCCGTGTGCACCACCCGCTTCGACGTCGTCGGCTATGGCACCCAGCGCATCGAAGAGGAGCTTCGACTGCTCTTTCCCAACGTGGGCATCGCGCGGATGGACGCCGACTCGACCGAGGGGAGCGGGGCACACTTCAAGATCCTGGAGTCGTTCCGAACCGGAGAGAACCAGCTGCTGATCGGCACCCAGCTGGTCGCCAAGGGCCACGACTTCCCCGACGTGAGCCTCGCCGCGGTGGTCGGCGTCGATCACATCCTGATGCTGCCCGACTTCCGAAGCGCCGAGCGGACCTATGCCCTGGTCACCCAGCTGGCCGGACGGGCCGGCCGCGGCGATCGCGCCGGACGGGTCCTGGTCCAGACCCGACACGCCGACCACTTCGTCTTCCGCCTCCTCAGCGGCGAATTCGACAACAAAGTCACTGATCCGGCGATGGTGTTTTATGCCCAGGAGGTCAAGCAGCGACAGCTGCTGCGGTATCCACCGTTCAGCCGGCTGGTCCTGGTGCGCATCGAAGGCGCCGATCGAGACGAGACACAGAACCGGGCCAATGACCTCGCCTTCCAGCTCCGGAGCAGCGTCAAGGCCAACCAGGCCCGCGTGGATCTGCTCGGCCCCGTCCTGGCGCCCATGTCACGGCTGGTGGGCCGCTGGCGGTATCAGCTCATCGTCCGCGGGCACGACGTCTCCGCCCTCAGAGGATGGCTACAGGTCGCCCGCCCGATCCTTCGCGGCGCCGGAAAAGGACGCGTGCGGGTCAACCTGGACGTCGACCCCCGCTCGCTGCTGTGAGACGACTCAGTAGATGACGCACTCGCCATAGTACCAGATGTCCCGACAGTCGGGGTTTTCCGTCATACCGCTCTCTCTCATTCGACGACAGAGGCTCCTCAACCATCGCGAAGCGATGAAAATGAGGTCTTGATCCATCGAGTCATACTCATCGTCATAAACACTTCGAGAGGGATCCGTCAGCGAGGCATCGAGGAGCAGCTCCGTGTCCTGATTGTCCAGGATCTCTCCGAGCGCAGCTAACCGTGTGCGCTCTCGAAAGTGAGTTACCGCGGTGTGATAGATGATCTCTCTGACAAATGGGTACTCTTCTGGGGAGACTTCGCGAATGTACCACCGACCATCTTCAGATGATCGATATGCATAATTATCCAGCGTGAACGGTTCCCTCCCGGCGACGCCATCTGGTGTTCCTTGCATACATCCAGGCAGAGCCAGGATGAGACACAGCGTCAGCAGGGAACGCTCCATCTCAGTCACTCCACACCGTGCGGATCTGCATCGCATCGAAGGTAACCCCGACACCACCGATCTGATCGATGCTCTTTCGACACCACCTCCGCATCGCTTCGCCGACGATCTCCTGGACGATGAACGCCGCGTCGGTGTCAGGACGATATGCCGTCGGGATGGTCGTCGGACCCCGTTCGATCTCCACCTCTCGATCCCGCTCTCCCAATAAAGCCGTCCCGATCTCGCCATCCCATACCCTCTCCGCGATCGCCTCGATCGCGGAGTCTGTCGCCTCAGCGATAGGGGACTGTGGAGGACGCTGATGGAGGTGAGATGCACAGCGGATCGCACTCCTGAACTCATCGGCACGCTCTGGGAGGTGCTGAGCAACAAAGCTGGTGAGTGAAAGATCTGGCTTTGTGCGCGGAACACCGAGCATCTGATCGGAAGCGATGTCATACTCCATCAAAGAGTGATCTGCTGGGAAGAGGCGTTTGAGGAACCCATCCTTTACGAGGAGCAGCCGCCTGCCTTGAAGCGTCCCCTCCTCAAGGAACGGGGCACGTAACCCCTGCGGAACGGCTGAGGGGAGTCGGATCTCGGCGAAGCCCTGATCGCTTTCACCGACCAACACCTCTACGGAGTAGACTTCATTGTTGATGTCACCGCCCGCGTCCGGATCGCGTTTGTTCGCCGTGGCCCTGGCCGCGACTTCAAGAAAGGCTTCTACGCCGCTGCGCTTGACCGCGCCTTCTAAAGTCGCCTTCTTATGTTCAAGAGCGATGATGTAAGACCGCAGTTCGGGAGCTTCAGCCTCAGAGAACCGGTCGTGCTCATCATCAAAGGACACACAGAGACCCTCCTCATATGCTTCAAAGAATTCTCGGATCATCGAATCTGAAGCCAGCGTAGTCGAGTCAATCTCTCCAAACTGAGCCATCCTGGAGATTATATCTCTCTTTAGGTGTGCAGTGATGCTGGTGGCGGTGATCTTCTTGAGGAGGGTCTTGCTGTAGATGTTGCCATCGACTGCGGCGTCGATGCTCCTGCCAGCCTGCGTCACGGCGCCTTCGAAGACCATCCCGAGCACCCCGCTGGCGACGTCGAAGGATGCTTCGACGGCCGCCTGCCGAAAGGATCGCTCCTCCGGAATCTCAGCGCCCCGCTCTTCGAACTGTTCGCGGACCGATCGCAGATACCGTCCGGTGTCCATCCGGATTCGGCTGCATAGGACGGTGATGCGATTAGACAGCTCTGTTCTGTCTATCTCAGCCTTGAGCTGGTCGCATGCGGTTGCTGCGGCGTCCGCCTCCTGCTCCGCGGTTTGCCCGCCGAGTTCGCCGTTGTCGAGGCGCACGCCCCGGTGTCCGGCGATGTGATGCCCGGCTTCGTGCATGGCGACGTCCATAGTGGGCTCTCCCGCGAACCCGACTTTACCATCGAAGTAGAACCCTTCGCCGCCGAGGATCTCCGCGGCGAAGCGGGCGGCGGGTGTGGTGAAGGCCTGAAGCGCAGAGAGGTCGTGCCCGCCGCTTCGCGCAATCTCCTCTCGAAACGGGTACGGTCGCCCCGCGCCCTGAAGCGCCTCCTGAGCGAGCGCCTGCTCGGAGTCCTGATGCGCCTCCATCAAGCGAAGGGCCGCCTGGTTGCCCAGCCCGAGATCAGCGGCGACCTGATACAGGCGCTTCTGGCTTGGAGAGCCGACGGCCGGCTGCGCGCTAAGCGTGCGCGCCCGATCAGATAACTGCCCGGGCGGTCGCGCTGGAACAGGCGTTGCGTAAGATTTGTCCATCCCTCTTCTCCTTTCACGTCGCGGGCCATCACCAGATGGCGATGGGGTCTGACATGGGAGAAGAAGTGCAAGGGATATGCCATATATAGAACGGTAATTTTCAGCCAGAATCACGAAGAAGCGACAACAGTCGTCGACGAACGTCCGTCAGAAGGCGAAGAACATCACACCGCCGACCACCGCGACGCCACCGAGCCCGTAGCCCGTGGCCGTGAGGGCGCGCTGCTGACTGCGGGCGTCTTCGATCTCTTGAGGCGCGCTGGCCTGTTCCATCTGTGTGTTCTGCTGGGTGGCCAGGTACGTCATCCCGCCTGCCGCGAGCAGGGCCCCGCCGCTGACCGCGAGCATCCCCCACCGCCGCTTCGGCCTTGCCGGCTGCAAAGGCCCCACCTCGATGTCGAGGATCTCATCGGGCGGGAGCATGACCATCCGCGCGTAGCGGGCGGTGCCATCGCGCTCGACGATCTGGATGAGGTGACTTCCCGGCGGAACGACCTGGGGAAAGTCCGCGGGCTGACCGTTGAGCGCCGCCTGCATCTTGTCAGGCACCGCCTCAAGGTGAATCTCTGCCGGCATCAGGGCCTCGGCGGATTGCGCCTGTTGATACACCGCAAACAGCCGCTCACCGAACTCTGGGAACCACAGCGCAGGCGCCAACCGGCCCGCCGAGCGAAACGCAGACTGGGCACCGAAGGCATCATCGAGGAAATACAGCCGCGCACCCTCGATAAGCCATAGCCGCGCCAACAGCTCCGGCTCCGGAAGCCCCGAGCAGCCCAACGCAGCCTCAGCCTCACTCATCAACGCCTCAGCCGTCTCCATCTCTGCGTCCAACAACGCTGACTTCGCTGCCTCCGCGATGGCTGCAGGGTCCGGACACGGATCCTGTGCCCACACAACCCCACTCAATACGCTCCAGAATACAAGAAAGAACATCACAACCTCCAATACTGTTGCATAGTCGGGCATGGCCCCTGGCCTCTTACCATCCCTGACCTTCGACGATATAGACATGGCCGCCATCTTTAATCACTTCATCGCTGAGGTAGGTACCAACCACGAAATCAGGGAAGCCGTCGCCGCTGATGTCAGGGGTGCCAAAGATGGTGGTGTAGTTGCTCTCGCTGCGCCCACCATTGAAGCGGACGTCGGCCATCTCGGTATCGGTGAACGTGCCGGACTCATCGAAGGGTCCATAGAAGAGGACGATATCGGTTGGCGGACCCGTCCCCTCCCCGACCGCCATGTCATCTGCGCCGTCCTGGTTGATATCCCCGATGATGCCGAGAGAGTAGCTGAGGGTTCGTCCGGAGGTGTTGCCCCGGATCTTGATGTCTGCGTCGGCGAGCTGACCGCCACGGATGCCTGCATGTCCCCAGATGATGTAGATCGTCCCCCCCTTGTCCAGAGACGTCGCCACCAGATCCTCGACACCATCGCCGTTGAGGTCGCCGCCGTTGTCCATCTGCCAGCCGCCAAACGTGCCGCGTTCACCCTGCCA
>JBCBLB010000198.1:0-14091 GCA_038520555.1 Myxococcota bacterium
CTCCGGACACCGACCAGGGCGGGACCCTGGAAGAACGCCTGCAAGCCCATGCGCTGCCGCGCGCCGCTGAAGAGCAGCAGGACGGACGCGGAGAGTGGGCCCTGGTCAGCCGGCACCAGACCAGCAGCGGTCGCATGGTCAGCACCTGGACCGACATCTCACAGCGAAAGCGATATGAGGCCCAGCTGGAGCAGCTCGCCCTCTACGACTCTCTCACCGGGCTGGCCAACCGCGAGCGGTTCGAAGCGGTCCTCGCACAGACCCTCCGCGATGGGCAACCCGGCGCAGTGATGATGTTCGACCTCGACCGCTTCAAGCTCATCAACGACACCTGGGGGCACCCGATCGGTGACGCGCTGCTCCGTAAGGTCGGCGAGCGGCTCCGCGACCTCCTGCCAGAGACGGATCTCCTCGCCCGGTTCGGCGGCGATGAGTTCATTCTGCTCCACGGCAGCGGCGATGTGGCGTCCTCACGACAGACCGCAGAAGCGATCATCGACACCCTCAGCCAACGCTTCCTGGTCGAGGAACGCTCCCTCAGCGTCGGCGTCAGCGCGGGGATCGTCCTCACGACGTCTGAACCGGAGCGGACCCCCGAAGAGCTGCTCCGCTGCGCTGATCTCGCCTTGTACGAAGCCAAGGCGCGCGGGGGAGACCAGTTCGTCTTCTACTCCGCCGAGCTGGACGCCAGCGCGGCAGAGGTGCTGCGGCTGTCCATGGAGCTGCGCGGCGCCATCGACGACGGTCAGCTGGAGCTGTTCTATCAGCCCATCGTCTGCGGCAAGCAGCTGTCCCACCTCGAAGCCCTGCTGCGGTGGCGGCACCCCGAACTGGGGCTGTTGACGCCAAACCGCTTCCTGACCAACAAGCTTGGATCTGGTCAGATGCGGGCGATCAGCCGAGAGGTCATCACACAGGCCTGTGCGGCGATGGCACGATGGGATGACCTGGGGTGGGCCCCCATCTCGGTGGCCGTCAACCTCTCCGCTGTAGAATTCAGTGATCCCCAACTCACCAACTTGATCGTCGATCAGCTTCAGCGGAATGGGCTCCCGGGCAACCGCCTCAAGCTCGAACTGACCGAGTCCACCGTCATGGACATCTCCCCAGACCTGCTGGCCCGGATGGAAGGCCTGCAGAAGCTGGACGTCGAGATCGCCCTCGATGACTTTGGGACCGGATACTCGTCGCTGGCATGGCTACAGCGCCTGCCCATTCGGACCCTCAAGATCGATCGCGCCTTCATCTGTGGCCTGCCTGAGGACCAGAGCAGCGCAGCCATCGTCAACGCGATCCTGAGCATGAGCCGACGGATGGGGCTCAAGGTCATCGCCGAAGGCGTCGAGACCCCCGAGCAGCGCGAGCGGCTCGTCGGGGCCGGCTGCGATACGCTGCAGGGCTGGCTGTTCAGCCGGCCGATGTTTGAAGACCAACTGCTGCAGTGGCTGGAGGAGAACCCCCAACTCTTCACACAGACCGCCCGCAGCGCCTGAACGTCGACGCTGCTTGTCTCGGCGCCGCTTTGCTTCGAGTCCTCTCACCCCGACTCCAAATCAAATGTGGGGCCGCTCAACTGAGCGGCCCCACATTTGATTTGGAGTCGGGGTGAGAGGACTCGAACCTCCGGCCTTCTGCTCCCGAAGCAGACGCGCTACCAGGCTGCGCTACACCCCGTGCTCCAGAGGCTTAGCCAACCGCCCGAAGAAGGTCAAGGATCTTTCTCCTGCGCTCCGTCCGATCAGCAGCCTCAAACCGATCGAAGCTGCGTCCTGGATGGACCGGCATGGAGTATCAGTTTGAGGATGAGTGATGGTGTCGCATATCGAACGCGTTGGTGGTCGGGCACGCATGATTTTCCCGAGCAGGCCGGCCGGCCACACCATCCTGGGGCGCGTCCGCTGGGGGTGGCCATCTCGGCGGGCGGGTTCCGGTCGTTTGCTTGTGGGGTTGGACAGCTCCGGGCCCTGCATTCGCTGGGGTTGATGCCTCGGATCGGGGCGATCTCGGCGGTCTCTGGCGGCGCATGGTGCGCGACCGCGTTCGCCTATGCGCCGTGGCAGATCGATGAATCGGTGCTTTTGGGCGCGCACCGGCCGCTTGATGAGCTGACGCTCGACGACCTGGACGATCTGCCCCGGAATGGGCTGCTGTTTCCGATCACGGCCTTCACGACCCGAGCGACCGCGCGCCGGTTGTACGATGTCGGCGTCTCGCTGGAACGGATTTTTGGGCAAACGCTGACCGAGACGGTGCTCTCCCCGCACCATATTCCGACGAAGGCGCCGTGGTTTGCGCTCGACGCCCTGCACCGCGCGGATCTGCTGGCCCGCAACCCGCACCTGGATCCGGAGACGGTGATCCTTCCCGCCCCGACCCGTCCCTTCGTGATCACCGGCACCGCGCTGGTTCGGGAGCCCGGCCGCCGTCAGTGGTATGTCCCCCTCGAGCTGACGCCGATGTACGCCTCGTTGCCGCCTGATATTCGCTTCAAACGTCCGATTCGCTTCATCGAGCACAACGCGTTGTTTTCACCGACGGTCGAGTGGGGTCGGCATCGGGTGGGCACGATCCGTCTCCGACCCGATGGGTTCAACCTCTCTGATCTGTGGGGGAGCACCGGCAACGCGCCGGGCGGCGTGATGGCGCGGCTGGCGGGGATGTTTGGTTTTGAGAAGGACTCCTTCGATCAGCGCATCGGGGTGTGGGCGTCGAGCGGCCGTCCGTACGGCGATCCGCTCGTGGACGGTGGCTATTACGAGAACATGGGTCTGTTGCCGCTCTTGCGCCGTGGGTTCGACCGGATCGTGGCGTTCATGAACAGCAACAGCACCGTCGGTGGTTCAGGGGGGGAGATGGTGAACGGCGTCGACGGCCAGATCGCGCGGTTGTTCGGCCGCCCGCCCAGCTCGGGGCTGTGGGCCAATCAGGAGCTGCGGCTGTTCCCGCCGGAGGAGCTGGAGGCGGTGACGACGGGGCTGAAGGCCTCGGCGGCGCGGGGGGGAGCTGCCCTGGCACCTCGGCGAGCATACGCTCTCCCCGTTGAATGTCCTGGGCCTCCCCCCGCGCCGGGTGCGGATTCTGTGGATGTGCAACGAGCTGAACGCGGGGTTCCGCGATGCGTTGCCGGCGGACACGGTGCGGGCGCTCCAGGTCCGCCTCGGGGGAGAGCTGACAGGGTTTCCGCATTTCTCGGTGGCCCTGACCAACACCACCGACATCTTCCGGATGACCACGCGGCAGCTCCAGCTGCTGTCTCACCTGTGGGATCACGCCGTCCTCGCCCGAGCGGCAGAATTGTTCTCGCTCGTGGACGATGCACCAGACGAGGAGTGACGATCAGTCGCGCCGGGCGGAGACCTCTGAGCGGGTCTGGGTGGTGATCGTCTGTTGGAGGGGCAGATCTTCCAGGAGGATATCAGCGGAGACGACCGACTGCAGATCGATCGAGGCGGCGAGGGGCATGGGCAGGGAGAGGTCGACCCGGCTCAGCCCGGCGCCGTAGCTGTCCATGGCGGCGTTCTGGAGCTGCGCCCCCCTGGGGAGGTCGGTGAAGTTGATGACCTCGATGAGGTGCTGTTCGATCTTGGTGTCCAGGGTGATCACGCCGGCGTCGATGTCGGTGATCCGCTGGATGACGCGTCTGGCGACCATCATCCCGTTCTGCTCAGCCCGGTCGAGGATCTCCCACCGGGCGCCGACGCCGACGGGCTGTTCAGGGAACCAGGGGCGGAGGCTCATCATGTCGTCGCCGAGTTGTTGCTGTTGGCCCTGGGCGTCGATCCGTGTCGAAGACACGATCTCACCGGAGGGGCGCATCACCATCTCTGCGGTGGTGCCCACCAGCCGGCTCATCGTCGGAGACATCACGGCGATCATCAGGGCGCTCGCCCCGTCGTTGAGGTGGACGTCCGCGATCTCTCCGGACAGATGCATCGAGCCGTCGCCATCGATCTGGTCGACGCGGTACCGGGTCTCGGTGTGGACGGGGATCCGCACCGGGGGCGCCATCGGTTGTTGATCGGTCTCCGCCCAGGTTTCGATGGACAAAGACAAGGAGACGTTGAACGTGTCGTCGAGGTTTGGGGTGAGCTGGATGGTTTGTCGGGGCGCCTCGCCGGGGGCCAACAGATGAAGCACCGCGCCCGCTTCGGGGACCCGCTCAGGCCATGTGATCTCATCGATGTGGGGGAGGGCGCCTGTCTTCGGGCCGCATCCCCATAGCAACAGCCCGAACAGCATCAGCTCGACTCCCTGCGTTGGCCCACAGAGGGTAACACTCCTCGACGACGTCGCATTTGGGGGGCTGGGTTACGAATCGGGTATGCAGGTTGAGGATCACTTTCAGATTCGTTGGGATCCACGGTATCAGTCCCCGCCACCGCCGATCGACGTCGATCCCGATCGGGTCGCAGGGATGCTGTGGGGGGTGGCCATCGGCGACGCCCTCGGCCGACCGAGTGAGGGGATGACCCCCACCCGTCGGGGACAGATCTATGGGGAGGTGCGGGGGTATCACCCGCACTATCGGGCGAAGCACCGCAGCACCTCGGTCGGCGGGCGGGTCTCGGATGACACCCAGCTCACCTTCTGGACGGTCGAGCAGCTGTTGGCCGATGGCGCCCTCGATCCGGCGGCGTTGTCGGCACGGTTCGCGAAGAAGGGGGGTGCGCTCATCGGCATCGGGGCGACGTTGAGGGAGTTTCGGGTGCGGGCGGCGCGTGGGCTGTCCTGGCCCGATCGCGGCGTTGCCTCTGCGGGGAACGGCGCGTTGATGCGGCTCCCGCCGCTGCTGTTGCCTCATCTACAGGACCAGACCGCGTCGCTGTGGCGGGATGTGGTCCGTGGGGGTGGGGTCACCCACAATGATTCGGCGTCGCATGCTGCGTGCCTCGGTTTCACAAGGTTGATGTGGTTGGCGTTGGGACGCGTTGCCTCTCCACCCCCTCCCGGATGGTGGGTCGAGACCTTCCTGGACTTCGCCGCATCTGCTGAGGTGAAACAAGATTATGCGCCGCGCGGGGGGGATGTGACGGACTTCTCTGGCACGCTGTGTGATTGGGTGCGGCTGCGGCTGGGGGGCCTCGCGGCAGACCGTCGCTCGACGGCTGCGATCTGCGATTCAATGCATTCGGGGGCGTATCTGCTGGAGACGGTTCCATGCGCGCTGGTGCTCTTGGAGCGTCATGGGCATGACCCGGAAGAAGCGCTCATCCGTGCGGTCAATGACACCAAGGATAGCGACACACTCGGCGCGATCGTGGGTGCGATGGTCGGGGCGCTGCATGGACGGCGGGCGCTGCCGGATCGATGGATTTCCGGCCTTGAAGGAAGGCTCAGCAAGCATGGCTTACCGGGAGAGGTTCAGGCGCTCATCGAGGCGGGGGTGTCCCGGTTTACTGCAACAGGATGAGTTACAATCAGAAAACAATGGTGGAACTGTTCAAAGGGCGCGCGACCTTCTTCACGTGCCTGCTGCTGGCGGCGGGCGCGGTGGCGTTGGTTCCCTCCGCATCATTGATGATGGTGGGGTTCGCCGGGGCGTTGACGGTCGGGGCGTTGCTGGCCCTGCGGGCGCTGGTGCAGCCGTTCGCGCTGTCCGAGCACGCTGCGCGGCTGTTGTGTGGGGTATGGGATCGGCTGGCCTGGGACGCCGTCGACGCGGTGCATCCCTCTCCACATGCGCTGCGCGGTGCGATCGGCATTCAGGACGGGCAACGCGGACGCATCGTCGGTCATCGGCCGGAACGGGCCGCCCCTCTGGTCGCGGTCAATGACTGCGCCTTCGCAGAGATGTGCGCCTCGTTTGATGACGATCATGCCGCCCTGCTCGCGTCTCGCGATACATGGGCCCGGCGGCTGCGCCCGATGCGTCCGCCGCGGCACGTGGAAGGGGTGAAGACCGTGGCGTGGTTGCTGTGGTTTACGCCGATGGTGGCCTGGAGCATGGCGATGGCGGTCCACGTCGATCCCGTGCTGCCGATCCCGACGGGGTTCTTCGCCTTGACCGATCTGCTGCTGGTGTTGCTGTGTGCGCCGCTGTATTTTCTGCTGTATGGGCTGGTGTATGCGGTCGTGGGTGCGGCGGCGTGGCTGCGGGCGTTGATGCTGAGCGCCCGGGCAGAGCAGGATCGGGCCGCAGCGGCTGCGAAGGATGCGGTCCGCCGATCCTCAGCGGCGTCGCTCATCCGATGCATGCGGAAGCCGGGGGGGGCTGTCAACGCGTCGTTGGTTGAGGGGGGGCGATGAGCCGCGGCCACTTCTTTGGGGTCGCCTATCACCGGCGGATGCTCAAGGACGCGGCCCGCACCGGCGGCTACCAGCGGGCGCTCGACGTCCTGGTAAAGCCCGGTGACGTCGTCGTCGATGTGGGCTCTGGGACCGGGGTGATGAGCATCTTCGCGGCGCGGGCCGGGGCGCGTCGGGTGTTCGCCATCGAGTCGACGCCCGTCGCGCGGCTGTCCCGCCAGATCATCGCGGACAATGGCCTGAGCGATGTCATCGAAGTGATCGAAGACGACGCCGCCGCGGTGACCCTGCCAGAGCCGGCCGACGTCCTGGTGACGGAATGTATGGGCAGCTTCGTCTACTCGGACGCGATGCTTGGGGTGCTGGCGTCGTGTCGGGGCATGCTCAAGCCGGGCGGCGCGGTCTGTCCATCGGCGATCACGACCTGGCTGGCGCCGACGTTCCTCCAGCCGCTGTTCGATCCGTTCTCCTGGTGGGAGCGGAGCCACTATGGCATCGACTTTGGGGCGGCGCGGGCGTCCGCAGAAAACGACCTGTACCCGGTGCGGTGCCCGGCGCCAGAGATGCTGATGGCGCCCGCGGCGCAGTTTGGGATCATCCGCCCGACCCTGCCGCCGCCGGCGGCGGACACCGAAGTGCGGTGGACCTTCGCTCGCCCGGGGCCGATCGACTCGATCGTCGGGTGGTTTGATGCCCAGCTGGCTCCGGAAGTCGTCCTCCGGACCGGCCCCGGGCAGCTGACCCACTGGGGTCAGGTCGCCTTCCCCATCCCCCATCTGATGGCCGAGCCAGGCGGCTCTCTTTCGTTCCATCTGACGATCGTGCGGGATGAACGCGATATGCCACGGTACAGCTGGTCGGGACGCTACGTCGATTCAAAGGGGCGAGAGCAGGCTTGTTTCACCCGGGGAGAGGATCGGCGGTTTTGATCGGCCGATGCCCCTACCGGTCGCCGGTAAAGTTGCCGACCTGAAGCCCGACACGGGTGGCGAGCTGGCGGATGGTCTTCATGCTGCTACGCCGTTCGCCGCGGGCGATCTGGTGGACCGTCTCCTGTGTGGCGGCGCTGACCGGGGTGGGGACGCCATGCTGATGGCCGCGGCTGACGACCTCTCCGTTGAGAAAGTCGACCGCCGGCGGTCGACCGCGTTCGATGGCATACAACATCGAGGAGCGCAGGCGACGATATCGCATCCCAACGGCCAGGAGCAGGGTATGTTTGGCGACCAGCGAGGGGTTGCCGAGGACCGAATCCTTCTCCAGGTCACTCAGGGCCAGCCAGTCCAGGTCCAGTGTGCCAGAGACCTTCTCCAAGCGCACCCCTTCGGCATGGGCGACGGTGACGGTCTCGCTCATCAAATGCAGGGCGAGGCGTCGGACGACGAGGAAGGGCATCAGCCGACCCAGGGTGTCGCCGCCGATCGTGCCGAGGGTCGAGATGGCGCAGTTGATGGCCAGCTTGCTCCAGCGGGCGCCGGCGAGGTTGCTGGTGACGGTGACCGGGCCGACGATCTCGAGGAGCAAGGCCAGGCGGTCGAGGGTGGGATCGGGCTGGCCGTCCATTCGGCCGAGGGTGAACCCCCCCTCAGAGGTGCGCTCGAAGAAGCCGGGCTCGATGGTGCTGGCGCCCCAGCCGACGACGGCGCCCAGGACCCGGTCGGCGCCGACAATGGGGGCGATTCGATCCTCACACAGGCCGTTCTGGAGGACGACCATCCGCCCACCGGGCGCCAGCCAGGGGAGCGCCGCGCGCGCCGCCTGCTCCACCTGGGGCGGCTGGGTGACCAGCAGGATGTAGTCGAACGGCGGCTCATCTGGCGACAATTCGGTGACCACCCGGCCGGGCTGGACGATCTCGTCGTGCAGCGACCGCAGCCGGTAGCCCTGTTCGGTGATCGCGTGGGCGATGTCCGGGTTGGTCGTCAAGCCAACCACGGCGGAGACCACCGCGGGGTCATGGCGGGCGAGGTGCCCGGCGATCGTGCCGCCGATGCTGCCGACGCCGACGATGAGGATGCGGCTGGGCGTGGTCAGGGACGTCATCGTGATGTGCTCCGGAGAGGGGGCTGAGCCCTGTTAACGCGCGCAGGTGATACAAATCAGGGCATGCAGCAGACCGCTCATCGAATCGGCGTCTTGACCAGCGGGGGCGATGCCCAGGGCATGAACGCCGCCGTCCGCGCCGTCGTCCGCGAGGCGCTCGCCCGAAACATCGACGTGGTTACCATCCATGAGGGCTACGCGGGCATGGTCGCCGGCGGAGAGATGTTCCGGCGGGCCACCTGGACCGATGTCTCCTACATCCTTCACCTCGGGGGGACGGTCATCGGCACCGCCCGGTGCCCCGCGTTTCGGACCCTCGACGGCCGCCGCCAGGCGGTCCAGAACCTCCTGGCCCATGGCATCGATCGCCTGATCGTCGTCGGCGGGGACGGCTCGCTGACCGGCGCGGATCTGTTGGTCCGCGAGTGGGGGAGTCACCTCCACGCACTCTACGACGCCGGAGCGATCACCGACGCGCAGCGGGCCGCCCACCCGGGGCTGTCGGTCGTCGGCATGGTCGGGTCGATCGACAACGACATGTGGGGCACCGACATGACCATCGGCTGCGACTCGGCCCTGCATCGCATCCTTGAGGCCGTCGACGCCCTGACCTCGACGGCGGCCAGCCATCAGCGCTCGTTTGTCGTCGAAGTGATGGGCCGCCGCTGTGGGTACCTCGCCCTGGTCGGCGCCCTGGCCACAGAGGCGGACTTTTTGCTCATCCCTGAGGCGCCCATCCCCGAATGGCCGGAGAAGATGGCGGACGCCCTCCGGCGCGGTCGGTCTTTGGGCAAGCGCAAGTCGATCGTCATCGTCGCGGAGGGCGCCTGTGATGTGGACAGCCAGCCCGTCACCGCCGACATGGTCAAGCAGGAGATTGAAAGCCGCCTGGGCTACGACACCCGCATCACCGTCCTGGGCCATGTCCAGCGCGGGGGGACCCCCTCCGCATACGACCGGATCATGTCTACGGCCCTCGGCGCCCGCGGCGTGGATGTCCTGCTCAAGATGGCGCCAGGCGACGCGCCCGTTGTGATGACCACCGCCGGCATGGATGTCGATTCCAAGCCGCTGATGGCTTGCGTCGAGCGCACCCGGGAGACCAACCGGGCCATCAAGGCCTGCGATTTCGGGACGGCGCTGGAGCGGCGGGGGCCAGGGTTCAAGAACCTCCTCGACCTCTATGAGATCATCTCGCGGCCCCGGGTGATGCCCGATGCCGGGGCGATGCGGTTGCTCGTCGCCAACGTCGGCGCGCCAGCGCCGGGGATGAACGCCGCCCTGCGCGCCTTCGCCCGGATCGCCGGGTGCCACGGCCATGACGTGCTCGTCGCCAATGAGGGGCTCCGCGGCCTCACCGAAGACCTCGTCAAGTCCGTGGCCTGGAGCGACGTCAACAATATCGTCTCGCAGGGCTCGACGGTCCTGGGCACCAACCGCTGGATCCCCGACCAGGAGCAGCGGCTGGAGCTGCTGTCGGGGGCCCTGGAGCGTCACCGGATCGATGGACTGATGCTCGTCGGCGGCTTCGAGGCGCTCACCGCCGCGGAGGCGATGCTCGATTATGACGCGCGGCAGCGGTATCCCGCCCTCCAGGTGCCCATCGCGGTCGTTCCGGCCACCATCTCCAACAATGTGCCCGGCGTCGAGCGGTCGGTGGGCAGCGACACGGCCCTCAACGTCATCTGTGAGAGCGTCGATCGGCTCAAACAGTCCGCCGTCGGCTCTCGCGACCGGGTCTTCGTGGTCGAGGTGATGGGCCGCAAGTGCGGGTACCTGGCCGCGATGGCGGGGGTCGGCTCTGGCGCAGAGATCGTCTATACCCATGAGACCGGCATCTCCCTGGCGATGCTCCAGGATGATATCCGCGCCCTCAACGCCGCCTTCGATGATGGAAAATCGGTCGGGATCCTGCTGTTTGCAGACGGAAGCTCCACGGCGTATAGCGCGACCAGCCTGGCCCGGGTGTTCACCCAGGAGTCGGGAGGGCGCTTCGACGCGCGGGTCTGTGTGCTCGGCCACTTGCAGCAAGGGGGGCGGCCGTCTCCCTATGATCGGATCATCAGCGCGCAGATGGCGGCAGGGGCGGTCAGCTTCCTGGAACGCGCGGTGCGGGCCCGCCGGGCTTCGGCGGCGATGATCGGCTTGCAGGCCGGAGAGCTGAGGGTGACCTCGATCTCGGAAGTGATGCGACAGGCCGACGTCGACCACCGGCGGCCCCTCCAGCAAGGCTACGAAGGCCTCATCGACGTGGCCAACACCATGGCGTTGCAGAGAAGTTTGGGAGAACGTGATGTCTGAAGCTGCGCAGCGTCGGCGGGTGCGCCGGTCGCTGGCCCGGTGGCTCGGCCCCTGGACCCCCGCGGTCCAGGCGCCGCGGGATGTGATTCGACAGGAACGAAGCCTGGAGATGGCGGACGGGCGGACCCTCCGGGCCCGCTACTACCTGCCGAAGGGGCGCGCGCCGGTCGGCGCGATCCTCGTCTCTCATGGCATCCACTACCTCGGCGCCACCGATCCGCGGTTCGATCGCTTCTGTCGGGTCCTGGCCACGTCCGGGTTGGCGGTCATGGCGCCGCTGCTCGTCGACTACATTCGTCTGGAGCCACGACCGCGGCTGATCCCGGACGTCCTGCGTGGCTACGATCTGTTGGTCCAGCAGCCCGAGATCCGGCCGAGCTGGCGGCCGGGCGTGTTCAGCATCTCGTTCGGATCCCTGCTGGCGCTGCGCCTCGCCGCACACCCCGACTATGCACAGCGGATCGGAGCAGCGGTGCTCTTCGGCGGCTACGCCGACTGGAGCGGCACCATGCGCTACATGATCAACGGCGCCGTCGACGGGCAAGCGGCAGACGATCAGCGCAACCCGCTCAACCGACCGGTCGTCTTCATCAACCTGCTCCCCAACATGCCGGACAAACCGTCCGATCCGGCCGCCCTCATCGAAGCATGGAAGCGATATGTGCGTCGGGTCTGGCCCTTTCCAGAGATGAAAGAATTGGAGAACCGTCGGCCCATCATCGAGCGGATCGCAAAGACGGTCGCCGACGACGCCCGCGAGCGGTTCTTGCAGGGGTGCGGCCTGGCTGAGGGCGGCGATGAGATCGTGCTCAACGCCCTGGAAGACGCCGATCACTTTCGATCGTTTCTGGATCCCCGCGCGCACCTCGGGCCGCTGGTCTGCCCCATCACTGCTGTCCACGGTGTGGCCGACGACGTGATCCACCACACCCAGCTCGAAGTCCTCGCCGAGGCGATGCCGCCCGATGCGGACATCACATTGCTTCGGACCGGCCTATACAGCCACGCCAACTCAGAGGCATCCCTGGGACTGCAGGCGATCGCCCGGGAGATCTCGGTGTTGCTCCAGACGCTCGATGGGATCGTCAGCGCGGGGATGACCCGAGCGCCGTGAGGGCGTCGCCCGTGAGCCGGAAGGTGGTCCATTCGTCCATGGGGACGGCGCCGAGCTTCTGATAGAACGCGATGGCGGGTTCGTTCCAGTCGAGGACGGCCCACTCCAGCCGGCCGCAGCCGCGGGCGACGGCGATCTCCGCGAGGCGCTGGAGCAGGGCGCGGCCATAGCCTTTGCCGCGGTGCTCGGGCATCACAAACAGGTCTTCGAGGTGAATGCCCGCCTTGCCCAGGAAGGTCGAGTAGTTGTGGAAGAACAGGGCGAAGCCAACGGGTGCGCCGTCTTCTTCACCGATCAGGACTTCCGCGAGGGGACGATCGCCGAACAGGGTGCGATCGAGCATCTCTTCAGTGGCTTCGACTTCATGGAGGAGGCGCTCATATTCAGCGAGGGCACGAATGAACGCCATGATCTGGGGGACATCTGCGCGCTGAGCGGTTCGGATCTGGAACATCACTTCTCCAGGGGGCGGGCGGCGATTTCTTCGATGAGGACGTCTTTCATCCGTTGGAACACGGCGTCCCAGTCGCCGGGGGTGGGTTGCCGGAACAGCCTCGCGGTTGGATACCACGGAGAGTCTTCCCGATCGAGCATCCACCGCCAGTCTGGTACGGCGCGCAGGGCGATCCAGACGGGGCGCCCCAGCGCGCCGGCGAGGTGTGCCACGGATGTGTCGGCGGTCACGACCAGGTCCAGGGACATCATCACCGCCGCCGTGTCCACGAACGCGGCGTCTTCATCCAGCCCGTCGAGCGCATGCACCCAGTCGACGCCGTCCAGCTGCGGCTCGCCGGCCCCACGTTGGAGGCTGATGAGCGCCACGCCGGGGATCGCGGCGAGGGAGCGAAGATGCTGGAGTGAAAACGATCGGGTCCCGTCGCCGCGTGCGGTGGGGTTGCCCTGCCAGCAGACGCCGATCTTCACCGGGGCTTCGGGCAGCTCGACCCACCACCGCACGATCCGGTCGGGGTCTGCGGACAGGTAGGGCATCTGCGGCGTGAACCGTTCCGGGGTCGGCGCGACCAGTCGCGGCAGGCTCATCAGCGGACAGGTCCACCGGGTGGGCACGATCTGGTCGGTGCCGATGAGGCGGAAGTCGCCGGGGAGCTGCTTGAGGATCGGGTGCAGCCGCCGCGGGACCTCCAGGATCACCTCGCCCTGTTCGGCGAGGACAGCGGCGAACCGCGCGAAGTGCAATGCGTCCCCCAGGCCCTGTTCGGCGTACAAACAGATCGAGTCCCCGTTGAGGGGGCGGCCGTCCCATGCCCGCGGCCGGCGGGGCACGATGCGCGCTTCATAGTCGTCCCAGCCCTGTGAAAAGTCGCCGCGAAGGAGGGCGTTGAGGCCACGATTGAGGCGCGCCCGGTCGGACTTCGGGTTGAGGGTGACGGCCCGATCGAAGGCGCGCCGCGCTTCGTCGAGCTTCTGGAGGTCCTGGAGGGCGGCGCCCCGGTTGTTGTGCGCCGCGGCGTAGCGGGGCTTGAGGGCGATGGCGGCGTTCGCCTCTCGGAGGGCGGGCTCGGGGTAGCCCGCCTCCAGCAGGGCCAGGGCGAGGTTGTTGTGGGCGTCCGCCATCGAGGTGTCGGCATGGACCGCCTTCCGGAGGACCAGCAGGGCGGGCATCCAGGCCTCACGGGCGATGAGGATGGCGCCCAGGTTGGCTTGCCATCGGGCGTTGTCTGGCTGCGCGGCCAGCGCCTGTCGAACCAGCGCTTCGGCGCGAAACCGCTCACCGCGTTGATGGGCGATCAGGCCGAGCAGGTGCATGGCATCCGGGCTGCCATCGGCCATACACAGCGCGGCAGCCCGGTCGAGGTCGCCGGCATGGAACGCTGCGATGGCTCGGGTCAGCGCGGCCATCGGGACCACATCACCGCGACCACCGCCCAGGCCACCCCGGCGGCCAGCGTCGCATCGCTGAGGAAGTGCGCCCGATCGAGCACCCGGGTGAACCCACACCCGGCGGCGAGGGCGACCGCGACCCATCCGCCGCGGGGGTACAGCCTCACAAGCGCCCACGCAGCGCCGAAGGCGACGGCCGTATGCCCGGAGGGCAGGCCCAGCGCGCCGGTGTCCCACCAGGCGCCGTCGAAGTGATTGAACACATACTCTCCAGAGGGTCCGGGGCGTCCGCGCTGGAGCATAATCTTCAACACGTTCGCCATCAGCCCGGAGACGCCGCTGGCTGCCAACAAGAACCCGGCCCGGCCCGGCCGCTGCTCTTGAAGCCCGATGGCCACGGCCATCGGGATCCAGGTCGGCCAGAAGCCACACACCCGGAGCAGCCGATGCCAGTCATGGCCGGCAGCGGATGGGTCCTGAACCACCCGCCAGGCGAGCGGGTCGAGCAGGTGCGCCACGACGACCAGCGCGCCGATCAGCAGCGC
>JBCBLB010000381.1:0-9478 GCA_038520555.1 Myxococcota bacterium
ACTATGCGGTCGACGCGGTCCCATGGCTCCGAGACGCGGACGCCGACGGATATGGCTCGTTGGAGAACCTCCGAATTCAGTGCGTCCAACCAGACGGTTATGTCCGCGAAGAGGGGGATTGCGACGATAACAACCCCGCTGCCAGCCCCGATCAGATCGAAATTATCGGCAACGGCATCGACAACGACTGCGATGGGATTCGGTTGTGTTTCCTCGACCATGACGACGACGGATACCGGATTGACTCGACGGTCACGATCGCCTCGGTCGATGATGATTGCGCCGACACCCGCGAGGTTGGCCCGGAAGCGCCCATCGGAGACTGCGACGATCACAACGACGCGATCAACCCCAGCGCCACGGAGCGCCCCGGCGACGGCATCGACCAGGACTGCGACGGCGTCGAGATCTGCTATCTGGACGCCGATGATGACGGTTACCGTCCCGACGGGGCATCGACGGTTCTGTCCGCTGTGGACACGGACTGTGATGACGCTGGTGAAGCGACCGCTACAGATCTTGTGGGGGATTGCGATGACGCAGACGCATCGTCTCACCCTGGCATGGAAGAACACATTGGTGACGGCGTCGACAATGACTGCGACGGCGGTGAGATCTGCTACACCGATACCGACAATGATGGCTACCGTCCTGACGGGACCTCGCTCACAGCGTCCCTCGACGCGGACTGTGACGACCTCGGTGAGGCGACCGATGCGGCGCCCTCCAACGATTGCGATGACGCAGACGCTTCGATTCATCCGGACGCCATGGAAGTGTTCGGCGATGGCATCGATCAGGACTGCGACGGCGGCGAGATCTGCTACCTGGACGCCGACAATGACGGCTACCGTCCCGATGAGGCGGCGACCCGGGTGTCGTCTGACGCCGACTGTACAGACACGCGCGAGGCCACCGGGGATGAGCCGACCGGCGACTGTGATGACGGTCACGCGGGCATTCACCCTGATGCCATCGAAGAACCCGGCGACGGCGTCGACCAGGACTGCGACGCGGTAGAGGTCTGCTATGTCGATGTCGACGGCGATGGCATCCGGCCCGACTCGACGACCACGACGGCGTCTCGGAATCTGGACTGCGATGGCCTCGGTGAGGCCGATGCGATGACGGCTTCTGGGGACTGCGACGACACAGACGCCTCGATCTCTCCAGCGGCCGATGAGATCGTAGGGGACGGTGTGGATCAGGACTGTGACGGCGGGGAGATCTGCTACCTGGACGCCGACAATGACGGCTACCGTCCCGATGAGACGGCGACGACGACGTCAACGGACGTTGACTGTACAGACGCGGGCGAGGCCTCGCTGTCTGCGGCAGCGACGGACTGCGACGATGCAGACGCGACGATCTCTCCCGATGCAGACGAGGTGATCGGCGATGAGGTGGACCAGGACTGTGATGGTCTGGAGCTGTGCTACCTGGACAGCGACGATGATGGCTATGTTGCTCTGGACCTGGGCACAGTCTCATCGAGCGACATCGACTGTGATGATGCCCGAGAGGCGGACGCCCGAGGCCCGTTTAACGACTGTGATGACGCAGAGCCGCAGCGAAACCCCGGTGAGGAAGAGGTCTGCGGCGATGGGATCGCGGACAATGATTGTGATGATGCGACCGATGAGTGCTCGCTGTCCGAGGTTCCGCTCTCTGACGAGCGGGTGATCGAGTGGACCGGCGGTCGGCGGGATGCGATCGGTCACACCATCGCCACTGGAGATCTGACCGGAGACGGCGACGATGACATCCTGACCGGCGCGTTGGCGACAGAGACCGTGTATCTGCTGGAGGGGCCGGTGACCGCAGATGGCACACTCGACACCGGTGGCATCACCATCAGCGGCGGTGGCACCAACGCTGGCGCCGCCCTTGTTGTTGACGATCTGGACGGCGATGGTCAGGACGACCTTATCATCGGCGCCTACCGAGAAGAGCTGACGGGCACGGATCGTGGGTTGGTCTATGTCGTCTTCGGTCCCGTGACCGGTGACCTGGATCTGTCCAAGGACACCGATCTGGCCTGGTCTGGTGAGAACGATCAGGCCCGCTTCGGACATTCCATCGCATCGACGGCGTACTCGACGGGGGCAGATCGCGGGCTGTGGATCGGCGCGCTCAGCGACGACCATACGTCGGCGAAGCGTTCGAACGTGGGGACTGCCTACCTGTTCACCGGGATCACCTCTGCGTCAACCGGGTGGACGGCGCCGAAGAGCACTGCCGCGACCGTTTACGGTGACGCCTCTGGAGATGAAGTGGGGTGGGCGACGTCGGCGGGCGATCTGGATGGAGATGGGATCGATGAGCTGATCGTCAGCGCCCTGTCCGTTGGTGGTGCGACCGATGATCGGGGGCAGGTCGCCGTGTTCGAGGGGCCGCTTGATGCGGTCGCGTCCTTCAGTGATGCAGACGTCCTCTTCCAGGGGGCCCAGCTGGCGGATGAGGCCGGCGACTTCGTCCAGGTGCTCGATGATCTGAACGGCGATGGGTTGGCGGAGCTGGGGATCGGCGCCCAGGCAGCAAACAGCCACGATGGCGCCGCCTATGTGATCTATGGCGCTGCATCGCTTCCGTCTGGGACGAAGACGCTCAGTGGGTCCGACGTGGACGTGATCTTTTCCAGCGATGCGACGGACGGGCGGCTGGGGGTGTCGATGGCGACGCCTGGGGATGTGGACGACGATGGCAAGGCGGATCTGCTCATCGGGGCGAGCCGGGCCAACACAGACGGAGCGGTGTATCTGTTCTATGGCGGCCTCTCCGAGGCCACGTATGCAGTGGGTGATGACGCAGATGGCGTATTCACCGGCGAGAGCGGCGGTCATGCTGGGATGGCGGTGGCAGGATTGAACCTGAACGGTGACGATTTTGCGGACATCGTCATCGGATCCACGTCTGAGACTGTCTTCACACCTGAAGGCTCAATATATGTAGTCCTCGGAACGACGGAGTAGATCATGTTTGTTCATCCCCCCCGCCTGGCCCTTCTGTTCATGGCGTCGATGATGGTCGCCTGTGGTGATGATGACTCTTCCCCCACCCCGGATCCGGTGGTGTATGAGTCATACGCCGGTGAGATCACGATCCAGCTGCGGACGACCGACGGCTTCGACACCTGCTCTGGTGCGGTGTATCTGACCGTCGGCGATGGTGATATCGTCGCTGAAGCCGATGAGGTCAACTTCGACTGTGACTGGAGTGACTCCTCTGAGGTGTACAGTGCCCTCAGCGGCACCATCACCGGCTCGGTCGATACCACCGACGGTGGCCAGATCGCCTTCTCGGATAAGGGCGGCGCCTTCGATGATGTCGCCGACTGGACGCCCGACGCAGTCGATTCAGACAGCATCGAAGTCGACACTGGCTTTATCGAGACGACGGTCGACGACCTCAGCGATCCGCAGGTCCGCATCCGCTTCGACGCGACCCGAGAATAGCATCTGCGTCGGTGCCGATGACCGCAGAACCCTACACCCTGCTTCCTTCCTTTGATGTGCAGGGGTTCTCCGTTGAAGACATCTTCTTGCACCTCGCTGAACTTCGGCCTGGGCTGCTGTTTGAGATTCAGCCTGTAGACGAGGCCCAGCTGCTCGCGGTCGAGGAGACGCTCAAGGCGACGTTGCCGGCCGGGTATCGGGCTGCGGTGAAGATGGCAGGCGGTGGCTGGGGCAGCCTACAGCGCCGGACCAGCCGTGAGCGCCTGTTCACCATCGCAGAACTCATCGAAAACATCCGCGCTGCGCCGCAGGCGCAGCGCGATGGCAGCCTGGAGGTGGGGCTGACCGGCTACCGCAGGGTCGGGGATATGCGCCCTGAGCGGTTGATGCTGGTCCTGAGCGATGACTGGATCTGTGATGAGGTCAACGATTTTATCGCTCGATCAACGGGGGCGTATCTGGCGGATGTTGGACTCCGCCGGTTGGCGCTGCCGCTTCATCGTCGAGCGTTTCATGCCACGACGATGAAGCGGCAGCAACGCGGCGAGCCGGTTCCGCTGGAGGCGATGGAGCGGATTGACGGGGTGTTGCGCCATCATGGTCTCGAACGCCACCCCTTCTCCGGCGGGCAGGAGTACACATACCTGTCCGCGTTGGTGGGGGTGCGGCTGTTGTGTGCGCCGCTCCGCGATCGGTTCGGCCAACAGACGGCACAGCTCACGCTCGACGTATTCCATTCGCCGTTGCCTGGGGGACGATCCGGTGCGGTCGGTCTGGTCCGAGCGCTGCAGTCGGCGGACGCGTTTGAGATCTTCACGTTCTCGCCGGTGAGCGGGTAACCGATAACCCGGGCTGGTGGGTGGGGGGGAGGATGCACGGCATCGACGCGGTGATCGATCGGTTGGACGCAGAGGCGATTCGAACCGCCCGCTGTGGCCAGCCAGATGGGATCTTCGCGGCGCTGTATCGGCAGATGACCCTTCGGGTGCGGCAGGGCATCCACGAGGGATGGTTCGACGACGGCGCTCGGATGGAGCGGTTCGACGTCCTGTTCGCCCAACGGTACTTCGACGCCCAGGCGGGGTGGCTTCGGCATGCGCCGATCACAGAGAGCTGGCGGCTCGCGTTTCGGGCGCATCAGCGTCGCGATCTGCTCGCCGTGCAGCACATGTTGTTGGGCGTCAACGCCCACATCAACCTCGATCTGCCCATCTCGGCGGCGCGGACGGTGCGGCCTGAAGAGATCGACGCCCTCCGCGACGACTTCGAGCGCATCAACGACCTCATCCAGACGCTGCTCGACGAGGCGCAGGGGGTCATCAACGCGCACTCCCCCGGGATGGCGCGCCTGGATCGGTGGGGTGGGCCGCTGGACGAGTGGATGGCCGGTTTCGGCATTCGGCAGATGCGCGCCATGGCGTGGAAGGAAGCGGTCCGATTCAGCCAGCGGCGATGTGATGTGGCCACGCTGGATGAGCGGGCGGCGGGATTTGCGCGGCGGTTGACCCAGCCGCCGTGGCCGGTGCAGGTCTTGTTGGATCGAATCCGTGTTGAGGAGACCCCACATGTCGCCGAGATGATTCGACAGCTCAACCGCCTCTCGCTGCCCGGAGCGCCTCCTGGTCGTCGGTGAACTGGTCGTCGGTGAGCTGGTCGTCGGTGAGCTGGTCGTCGGTGAGCTGGATGTCTCTGAAGTCACGGCGGCGTCATCGTGGTTCGGCGTGGATCTGCTAAGCTCAGATGAGGGAAGGAGGGTGGACATGGGCCGGATGAGCCTCTTGGGGGTGTTGTTGCCGTTGTCGGCGTGTGCGTTCATCAGCGATGAGCATGAGTCGTGGCGGCTGGATCCGGACGAAGATGGTCTGATCCAGGGGGATGACTGTGACAACCAGGACGCCAGCGTAGGCGGCCCGCTGACCTGGAACCGGGATCTGGACGGCGACGGCTTCGGCGATCCGAACAACACCGTCGAAGCCTGCGCGCCGCCAGAGAATACGGTCACCAACGCCAGCGACTGCTGGGACGATCCCGACAACATCCCGGACGCGTTCGTCGCCCTCAATGGCCTGCCCCAACCCGCGGCGGCGGACGTCTTCCCCGGCGCCGACAACGCCTTGTATGACGGCGTCAACCAGTCTTGTGCCGCGGAAGAAGACTTCAACGACTTCGATGGAGACGGGGACGGCTTCTTGACCGCGTTCTACGCCGATCGCGGCGGCGCGGTGGGCGACGACTGCGTCGACGGCGCTCCGCTGGATGCCGACAACCCCGCCGGGCTCTCGCCCGCCCGGGTCAACCCCAACGCGTCAGAGACCTGGTACGACGGCACCGACGCCGACTGCGACGGCAACGACTGCGACGCTGACGGTGACGGCTATGACGGCGGCCTTGGGTCGGTGTATTGCGTGGTCGTCGACTGTGATGACGTCGATCCCACCATCCGCCCGGACCCGTCGGTCGATGAGGTCTTCTTTAACGGCATCGACGACAACTGCGACATCTCTGTGGGCGATGGGGACGGCGATGAGGACGGCGACGGCTTCTGGTCAGCCCGCTATGAAGAGCAGGTGGTGGCCAACAGCGCCGAGCCGCTGCCCATTCCCGACGGCTTCGCCGGCGATTGTTGGGACGATACCGCGGCCATTCCCGACGACTACGTCGCCATCAACGGCTTCGCTCAGCCCACGGCGGCTGATGTCAATCCCGGCGCGGCTGAAGTCTGGTATGACGCCGTTGACCAGGATTGTGCAGCGGATCTGGATTTTGATGCGGACGGGGACGGGTTCCAGACGGACACCCAGCCTGACCGCCGGGGGCAGCTCGGCGACGACTGTGTAGATGACAACGCGGCCATTAACCCTGGTGCCATCGAGATCTTCTACGATGGCACCGACGACAACTGTGACGGCAACGACGACGATCAGGACCTGGATGGGTTCGCCGGGGTGGACGGCGGCGGCGACGACTGCGACGATCTGGATCGCTCGGTGAATCCCAGCGCGTTCGAGATTATCGCCGATGAGATCGATCAGAACTGTGATGGTCAGGAGATCTGTCGGGTCGATGTGGACGAGGACGGGTACTGGCCGGACGATCTGACGGTGATGAGCACGGATGAGGACTGCTCGGATCCTGGCGAAGCGACCGCGTCAGCGCCGAGCGGCGACTGTGACGACCGCTCAGATGCGGCGTTCCCTGGCGCGGACGTGGTCTGTGCGGATGGTGTTGTGGACAACGACTGCGACGGTGAGCTGGATCTCGAGTGCCTGATCGATGAGGAGATCGATGTCGATGATAAAGGGGCCGTCACCCTTCAGATGTATGGCGACCGCGAGTCCGCCTACGCCGGCAGCGCTGTGGCCTTCGGTGAGCTGGATTCGACCGAAGGCGCGGATGCGATCCTTGGGGCGTTTGGTGATGACGCCGTCTATGTGTTCTCTGGGGTGACGACAGGCGCCGTGACGCTGAGCGACGCGGACGCATCGATCTCCAGCGAGAGCGCAGAGACCTTCGGCCGCTCGGTCCTCTCCGGGCTGGACCTGGATGGTGACGGAAGCGACGATCTGGTCGTCGGCGCCATCAACGGACAGGACGCGATCAGTGATGTGACCGTCGGTGTTGCCTATGTCTTCTATGGGCCGCTCACCAGCGCCTTGTCGACCAGCGATGCCGACATGATCTTGGCGGGCGTTGAGGCCAACGGGGATCTGAGCTTTGCGATGGCCGGTGTTGAGGAGAGCGGTGCGGTTGAGCTGCTGTTGGGTGCGCCTGGGGTGAATTACCTGGGAGACGCTGCAAATGCTGGCGTCGCCTACCTGGTCAGCGGCGCCCTCACCGGGTCGCAGACCCTCGATGAAGACACCTACACTGCGCGGTTCTATGGCAAAGAGGTGCAGATGCGGGTGGGCTTCGCGGTCTCTTCGGCCGGGGACCTGGATGGGGACGGCGAAGAAGACCTGCTGATCGGTGCCCCCCTTCAGCGGTCCGCGTCGTCAACCGACGACGGCGCCGCCTATGTGGTCTACGGCCCGGTCTCAGGGGATCGAAGCATCGCCGATGCCGACGTGCAGTTTGTGGGCACGACAAGCAGCGACCTGGGGTATGGGCTGGCGTCTGCGGGGGACATTGACGGCGATGGCCTCGATGATTGCTGGATTACTGCGCCATCGCACAATGGCAGCGCGCGGACAGCCGGCGCGGTCTTTGCGGTGTTCGGCGACGACGAAGACGAACTGGAGAGTGGTGACATCGCCGAACGGGCCGGGGCGGTCATCGTCGGTGACAGACGGGGCCAGCGGTTCGGCAGTTCGGTCGCCGCTGCCGGGGATGTGGATGGGGATGGGACAGTGGATGTGTTGGTCGGTGCGTCCTCTGATGACGGCGTGGGCTCGAATTCAGGCGCCGCCTACCTCGTGTATGGGCCGATCTCCGGGATGCGGAGCGTCAGCGATGACCGCGCTGTGATCTATGGCGCAGAAACCAGCGAACAGCTCGGGTACGGGGTCGCGTCCGGCGCAGACGCGGATGGGGATGACGTCAACGACCTGCTCATTGGAACCTTTGGGCCCTCCTATGAGGCGAGCCTGGGGGGCGCAGCGTATCTGATCCTGGGCCAGAACTACTGAATCAGAACAGCGGCATACACAACACCAGCCCGGACTGGAAGGTCTCCCACATCAGCACCATGGACAGGCCGAAGCCGATCACGGTGAGCAAGCTCAGGCCCACAGCGAGCAGCTGGATGCCCCGTCCTTCGGTGGACCGCAGCGGGAACAGGTACGCCATCGCAAAGCCGGTGATAAACCCCCCGGCGTGGCCGACGTTGTTGACCTGAGGGATGGCGAAGCTGATCAGGAAGCCGGCGATGGCCCATGCGGTGACCTGCTGGCTGAGGTTCTGTCCGAACGTCCCACCGCGGCGCCGGCCGTAGGCGATGAGGGCGCCCATCAACCCGAAGATCGCGCAGGACGCGCCGATGGTCGGAACATTGTTCCAAAGGTTCGAGGCCAGAAAGCCCCCGACGCCGGTCACCAGGTACAGCGCCAGAAACCGCCCGGGGCCCAGCTCTCGGCTGACGAACGGCCCCAACATACGCAGCCAGGACAGGTTGAAGAAGATGTGCAGCAGGCTGCCGTGGAGGAACGTCGCGGTCAGGGCGGTCCACAAGTGACCGCAGTTCCAGGCGACGCCCCCGGTCATGCCGAACAGATACAGCGCGCGCGCAGACGGAGAGCCCAGGTTCAACAGACCAAAAATCCCGGTGAGTTGACTCAGATCAAACGCTGCGCGGACGTCGACCAGAATGGTGATCCCATATATCACCGCCGAGATGCCCACGATCACATCGGTCAGCTCGATCTCACCGCGGAACAGCTGCTGGAGCGGGCCGGCCAGCGCGCCGGGGCGGCGGGCTCCGCAGTGAGGGCACACCGCTTCTTCTGAAGAGATCAGCTTGCGACAGTTCGTACACAGGATCGCCCGAGATTCACCGCTCATCCGTTCTCCGTCGTGTCCACAGCAGGCCCATGGCTCCCACTAGCCACAGCCTGGCGGCGTGACCAGCCTCAGCCAGGCTGACACAGCCCAATCCCCCGCCGCTCTCTAGCGGCGACGCGGTGACGAGGACGGTATCCGGTGCCGAGCCGTGCTGACCATCGTTGACGGTCAGTTCAAAGACATATTCGCCGATCGAAGGCAGGGTCGCCCGGGGCTGGACGATTTGATCGTCATCGAGCGCGGTGGCGACGGGGCCCGACAGCAGGCGCCACTGATACGTCAGGGGCGTCCCCTCTGGATCCCGAGAGGCAGAGCCGTTGAGGACCACGATGTCCCCGACGTTGGCTTCGATCGGCTGGCCCGCCCGGGCGATCGGTGGCGCGTTCTCGGCGGGGGTGTCCAGGCCGGTGTCTGTCTCTCGGGATCCAGAGGGGACGCCCCTGACGTATCAGTGGCGCCTGCTGTCGGGCCCCGTCGCCACCGCGCTCGATGACGATCAAATCGTCCAGCCCCGGGCGACCCTGCCT
>JBCBLB010000843.1:0-3707 GCA_038520555.1 Myxococcota bacterium
GCCCCCGCACGGTACCAGCGGGTCACCAGAAACGTCGTGCTCAACAGAATCGTCAGGGCGGCGGCGGGACCTGTCCGGATCCCACCGCTCGCCACCACCGGACGCCCCGCGAAGAACAGATACGGCCCCAACGACAGCAGCGCCATCACCAACGCCCCCGCCGCCCACGGCCACATCGATCGTCGCCGCCACACCACCACCATGGCCACGAACGCGGTCACGACGCCCAGGTATGCCGTGTGGGATGCCACCGCTTCTCCGCCTGTGACCACAACCGGCACAAAGACATCGAGAAGGTCCGCGCCATACAGCAGGCCGCCTCGGTACGCTGTGACCGGAGACCATGAGGGAAGAGACGGCAGCCCCCACCCCTGGGCGGCACCCGGTTGCGCTGCTCCGCGACCCGCCCAGCTCCACAACAACGGCAGGGAAAAGAGGACTGCGCCCAGGCCGGCTCCGATGAGGCGCAAGCCCCGACCCCGATGAAGGACGAACACCGTCCAGACCGTCACCGAACCCAGCAGGAGCGCGCACCATAGGCCGTTATAGGGACCGCTATATGCCGACATCATCGCACAGAGCATCACCATCAGCCCGGACCGGGGCGCGCCTGTTCGGCGGAACGCCAGGGCCGCTGCCAACCCCAAACCGACCCAGGCCACCCCGAGCTCTTCCGTCATTCCCCGCGCGGGCATCGACATCATCGCTGGGCATGCGGCCGCCGTCAGCGCCGCCAACCAGGGGCTGCCGCCGACTTCACGGCCCAACGCCCACCCCGCCAGCCCCAGGAGCACGAAGCCGAAGTATAGCGTCAGGTTGTAGCCCAGCGCTGGGCCGCCCAGACCAAAACCCAGTGTAAACGACGGAAGGTTGGCTGGATCGATGAGCGACCAGGTGAACCCCTCGGGATAGTTGACCCGATCGGTATGGATCGACCATGGAGACCGCTCATGGAGCGCCAGCCACAACCCCCAGATGTGGGTCGAAGCCTCCTGGTCGGAGCGGCTGAGCACCACGCCGCTGCCGAGCAGCGGCAGCGGCCACAGCAGCAGCAGCGGCACGAAGAAGACCACCATGGCGTCTCTCCAGCCGAAACGTGCGCGACCTGGTCCATCCGCGATAGGATCAGACATGAAGCAATCCCGACGTCAACTCATTCAGGCCGCCTTCATCACCGTTCTGGCCGCCTGCACCGGACGCAACCCGAACGACTCGGGTCAAAGAACCGGGACGGACACCCCCGACAATGGGGGCTCTGACGATATGGACGGGAGAAGCGACAGCGCTGAGCCGACCGATGATATCCCGTGCGATGACGGCGAGCCCGGCAGCGAGGCGGACGGCTGGGTGGCCCTCTCTCTCGACGATTACCCGGAGCTGGCCAATGTCTTTGGGAACGTGGATGTACGCATCAATGACGTCCGCCTGATCATCGCCCAGGTCGCCCAGGACTGCTACATCGCCCTGGATCGGGTCTGCACACACAACGGCTGCGACATCGGGTTTCGAGAGGACGGTGCGCGGTTCGTGTGCCCCTGTCATGGCGGGCTCTTCGGATACGACGGCGCCGTCCTCGGTGGACCGCCCAACGCTCCGGTCCGCGCCTTCCCGGCCGTTCGCGTCGATGGCCTCATCTGGGTTCAGGTCCCCACCTGATCACGCCGCCGAATCGAAACCAATACACACGCCAGGATCGCCGTCAGCCAGGCATCGGTGCCCACCGGAACCGACTGACAGCCGGACCGGGGGCCCTCTCCCCGGTTCGTCGGTGTCTCGTCTGCCACAGGCTCGCCAAGCGTCACCTCAACCGAGGCCCATCCTTGTGTCCGCGCCCGCACCGTCGTCGCCTCGCCGGGCCAGTCGTCGATCTCCAGGCTGACATCCGCTGCGATAGCGACCACCATTAGCGATGCGACATCGCCCGGCGCTCCGGAAGGGGTCCAGAGCAGGGTGTCGCCTTCGGCGGTGTCCAGCAAGACACCATCCTGGTACAGCCGCACCTCACGGACACCGTCCGGATGGGAACCGGTCAAGGCTACCGGCCGGTTTACCGGCTGCGGATCCATCGCGTCGGTCGTGATTGTTGGACGCTCGGCGAAGGGCGTCGTCAGCGGATCGCCTACCACAAGGTTCTGCCAGTAGATGACCGGCTGATTGAAAAAGAAGCTCTCCCCCAGGTTGTAGCCGAGCGCATACATCAACAGCGTCCCCGCGTTGGGGAAAGAATTGTTGAGCGGCTCGTTGACGGTCCCATGTGCGCCCGTTGCCCCGGCCCGGACGAACCGCGCGATCGCGGTCTGAGACTCGTTCTCCGGGCAGCTCGTCCCGTCCGCGGAACAGAAGAAGTTCGGGGGCGTGGCGCCGAATGAGGTCAGGTTGCAGGCGAGCGCGCCTGGCGCATAGGCCTGACCATCGATGGCGTCGGTCAGGCCAGCGGCTCCGGTAAAGTAGGCGATGACGCTCTCCCCCGCGAGCGCGCCGTCGAAAGCGTCGAGCCACTTCGCGTTGACGCCATAGGACTCCAGCTTCCCGATCGCATACTTGCAGTCGGCGTCTCGGACCCCCCGTGCTGCGTCCGCCGAGGTCATACACAAGAAGTCCGCGCCAGGGAACGTGCCGTCTGCGGCCACCGCGCGGTCGACCAGGTCGCGAGCGTCGTTGAAGTCGAAGCCGTCGAGGCGAGTCACCACGAACAGGTTGTTCGAAAAGTCCCACTCCGTCCGCGCCAGATCCTGGTCGCGGGTGAAACTTTCGACCTGAGCGGGGATCTTCGCGACCTGAGTGCTGGTCACATAGGCGCCATTATTGGCAAAGGTGCCGGTGGTGTCGTTGTCTGACAGCCGACCACCGATGAACAACGGGTTGTCGACCCAGGCGTAGAATGCGCCCGAGCGCGGCTGCGGCTGTCCTGCGAGCGGCTGCCCGCTCCGCGGAGAGGTCGTGTGGTGGATCTGGAGCATCGCCGAGAGGCTGGTGGTGAAGTCGCCGGCCTGCACCCGGTAGGGGAGGCCGCGGATCAGCACGAGGTAGTCGATCTCATCGGGTTGCGGAAGGCCGTCGAGGCAGGCATCGAGCGGATCGTGGATGAGACGCTGATAGTCTTCGAAGCTCACCTGTGTGACGTCGGGGCCGATGCCCGCCAGAGCGCACAGGTGTGCGTCGGGAATGCTTCGCTGATCGGCGTAATATTGGGCGACATCGAGAGCATCGGGAATTTCGCCGTTATAGAGCACCAGGACGTTCATCGGCCCGCCGCCTGCGTGTGCGATCGGGGTGAGCACGCTTGTAAAAATGATCGCGCGGGTAAGGATCGACATCCGCACCTCCTGAGACTCCAATCATACCGGCCCTGAGCTGCCTTCGCAGGGCTCTCCCGCACGCCTCCGACCCAGAGACCCATGAGCGACCCGCTGCCCCGAATCCTGGAGCTGCTTCACCTCAACGACGAAGAGTCCGTACGGCAAGCCGTCGAACTGGTCCTCGCCTTCCATGATCCGTTTCTGTTCGCTACCATCCTGATGAACTGCCGCATCGATGATGGGCGGCTTCACCTCGGGCCGCCGCTTCCGCGGCTTCCGCACGCCTCAGAGGGCAGGGCCGCCGCGCTGTTGGTCTCGGCTGTGCTCACGCTCATCGCTCACGCCCCACGGCCAGACCTCTTGCCACCCACGCTCGATCCCCGCCGGCCGATGCGGCTTCGGCTCCGC
>JBCBLB010000721.1:0-4761 GCA_038520555.1 Myxococcota bacterium
CTCATCCAGCGGGGGGTTCCGACCCTGTTCCTCGCGCAAGCCTGGTTCTGGAAGGACCCCGAGAACCGACCCAAGCCCGGTCCGGCCCGGCTGATGATCTGGCAGAAGGTGCCCGAAGAAGGGTGGCAGTCTGTCAAGCTTGAAGACAGCGACTCGAACGTTTTCCATAAGGCGATTCCGTACGATGGCTCGCTCATCACCATCGGCGCCGAAGGCGCGATGCTCAAGAAGTGGACCCCCACCGAAGTCACCGAAGACAACAAATCCGGCTGGACCAGCGAGACGCTCTGGGAGAAGTCGTGGGGTGGCAAGTATGACCGCCTTCGCGACCTGGAGATCGGCGATGTTGATGGCGACGGGAAGGACGAGTTCGTGATCGCCAGCCACGACGCGGGCGTGGTCGCGGTGTACAACCCGCCTGATGCAGAAGGCGGCGAAGCCGAAGTGATCGAGTTGGACCAGCAGGCGGACATCTTCGTCCATGAGATCGAGATCGGTGACATCGACGGCGACGGCCAGAAAGAGTTCTTTGCCACCCCGACCGGCCGCAACAAGGCGAACTCCAGCCAGAGCGGACAGATGGTCATGTACCGGTGGGACGGCGAAGCCTACAAGAAGACCCTGGTCGATCCCTTCGGCAAGACGCACGCCAAGGAGATCCTGGTCACCGACATCGATGGGGATGGGAAGAGCGAACTGTTCAGCGTGGTGGAGGCAGAGGCGAGCGGCCCATCGATCACCAAGCCGGTCGAGATCCGGCAGTACACCCTCAGCGAGGACGGCACCCTGTTCTCCTACACCGTCATCGGCACGATCCAGGATCGGCAGACCCGCTTTCTGGTCCCCGGTGACTTCGACCAGGACGGTAAGCAGGAGCTGGTCGCCGCGGCGATGCGCTCGGGGTTGTGGCTGTTTGATTCCCAGGAAGACGCGAAGGGCAAGAGCGACGAAGAACACACGCCCTGGAAAAAGACCCAGATCGATCCCATCTCTTCAGGCTTCGAGCATACGACGCTGGCCGCCGACCTGGATGGGGATGGGGTTCTGGAGCTGTATGTGGCCGCGGACGATCAGCGCGAGCTGAAGAAGTACACGTGGAACACCGAGAAGAAGAACTTCGACAAGAAGCTTATCGGACGCCTTAAGCCCGACACCATCACCTGGAACATCACCGCCGCCACGTTCTGATCGGGAAGGGATCGCGTCCCCGGCGGGTCCCAATGCTGCGAACGGGGCGCGTCGCGGCGCTGACGATCGGCTCCGGCACGATGGGGACGTCACCGCCGTCGTCGCGCCCCGTTGTGTAGCATCCCCACTGACGGTTCTGAATTTTGCCGTTACATCTACCACAGGTGGCTGCAGCGATGGGGGTTGTATGTTCTGGCTTGCGATGACGCTGGTGGGATGCTCTGAGTATGAATTGATCGAGCTGAACACCCCCACCCGCATCGACCGATTGTTCGATGAGCTGTTTGATGAGCCCATCCCGCCCGCAGAAGAGCCCATTTATCTCAACGAACCCGACGCCCTGTGGTCGTGGGACCCCGACGACAATGAGCTGACCTTCATCGGTGGGTTTACCGACGCGTTCGGGTTGTTGAACGGGATGACGGACATCGCGATCAACAACGACGGCCAGATGCTGGGCTGCGCCAGCGATACCCTGTACGCCATCAACCCCGAAACCGCTGAGGTGGCAGAGATCGGTCCGGTTCTCGATGAGAATGGTCTCATGCTCGGGCTGACCGGGCTAACCTTCGTGGGCGATGATGCGCTGGTGGGTGCCGGGCCTGGGCTTCGAGAGCTCGACCCCATCACCGGCGAGACGCTCCAGGTCCTGCCTGGGACCGGGCTGTACAGCACTTCCGGGGATGTGGTCGGGTTGCCCGATGAGCAGCTGTATTGGTCGGTCACTCATGGGGGCGACGATGAGATCATCGTCGTCAACCCGGAGTCGGGGCAGATCGGCTCGTTGGGATCGTCCAGCGTCGAGCGGTTGTATGGGATGGGCTACTACGATGAGACGCTGTATGGCTTCACAGAGGCCGGTGATTGGCTTGAGCTGAACGTCAGCGACGGCGATCGTGCGCGGTGGGGGCAGCTGGTGACGTGGGGGGCGACCACCAACCCGGTCCGATGGTCGCGATCTCTGTAAAGCGCAGGGGCGGAATCGGATAAACCTCCGACATCAGGAGGTTCATCGATTGATTACCAACCAACATATTGTCATCATCGGGGTTGGCCAGACAGGAATGGCGACCCTGGACAACCTCCCTGAGGACTGGACGGTTACCGCCATCGACCTCAGCGAGCAGGCCCTCTCCCGCTTCCCCGACACCTACGCTGAGCAAACGATCGAGAAGATTCAGGGCGACGCCACCAGCCGGCTCATTTTGGAGCGTGCAGGGCTGACCAATCGCACCAAGGTCGCCATCACGACCGACTCTGACGCTGTGAACCTGGAGATCGCCCGTCTGCTCAAGGCGCACTTTCCGGTCAAGGACCTGATCTGTGTGCTTCACCGCCCCGAAGGGTTCCGTGATGTTGGCTTGAGCACCGATGAGGTGGTCCTGCGGACCCGGGCGGCCGGACGGGTGGCTCGAAACCGGCTGACCGGCACGGAGCCCAAGACCATCGAGCTTCAGCTCGATCGGGGAGAACTCGAAGTGTTCCGGGTGCTCCCTGGCAGCGCCGCGATCGGCCGGCCGCTCCGTGAGCTCAAGCCACGCCGCTGGCTGGCCGCCGCCATCTACCGCGACGAGCAGCTGCTCGTCCCCCACGGCGCCACGGTGCTCCAGGCAGGCGACCGGGTCATGCTGGTCGGTGAGCCTGCGGTCATCGCCCGGGTCGGGCAGTTCATCAACGGGGCCGAGCCGACCTTTCCCACCCAGTATGGCGCCAACATCGGCCTGGTGAGCCGAGACGACGCCACCCGCCGCGAGGCCGAGTGGCTGCTGGAGCAGACCCAGGCCGAAGACGTGGTGGAGATCGACCCGGAGCACGTCGATCCCAACGTCCTCTCCCCCGAAGACATCGCCCTGGCGCTCGCCCAGCGGAAGATCGGGATGCTGGCCATCGACGACGCGCGCATCAGCCTCGGCGCGCGGTTGGGGTTCCGCGCCGCGCCGCGGAAGCTGTTCATCGCCGCGAGCCGGGTGCCCGTCCTGATCTCTCGGAGCGCGCCGCCGTACAAGCGCGTCCTGGTCGCCGTCGGCGTCGAGCACTCGATCAACGCCATCTCGGTGGTCGCCATGGACATCGCCACCCTCGTCGGAGCGTCGTTGTCCGTGATGACGGTCGTCCCTCCGGCGCTGTCCGCAGATGAGCAGACCCTCGACGAGCTACGGGAGCTGCCACAACGGGTGGCCGCGCTGGCGCAGCTGCACAACCTTGAGATCGAGACGATCACCGAAGAGGGCAACCCCATCGAGCGGATCCGTTCCCGAGCCGCCGCGTTTGACCTGTTGGTCGTCGGCTACTCGCGGCGGCGGTACAACACCGTCTTCACCCCGGACACCTCGCTGCACCTGATGCACCGGACGCCGTGCTCGGTGCTGTTCGTCCCCTGGAACCCCGCCGGACAGTGACCCATGGATGAAAACACCGCGCTGCCGCTGATCCTCATCACCCTCGGCGCCATCCTGATGCCCGGTCTCGCCCGAACCATCGCGATCCCCGTCGCCGTCGTCGAGATCCTCTATGGGCTGCTGCTTGGGCAGTCCGGGCTCCACATTATCGAGGACGTCAACAACCCGTTCATCAACTTCCTCTCAGAGGTCGGGTTCGCGTTCTTCTTGTTCCTCGCCGGCCTGGAGATCGACTTCCGGACCCTGGAGCGGCGCGGGCTGCGGGAGCTGATCCTGCCCACCTTCGTCGCCTCCGCGGCCTTCGCCATCACCATCACCATCTCGATGCAGATGGGGTGGGGGTTATGGGTCGGACTGGCCACCGGCGCCACCTCTGTTCCGCTGCTGCTCGCCGTTGTCCGTGAGCTGCGCCTGGGAAGCTCTGAGCTGGGCGCCACGATGATCACCTTCGCCGCCGTCGGAGAGGCGCTGACGATCCTGTTTCTGTCCCTCGTCGAGATCACCCAGGAGGCCCAGGGGGTCTTCGACGTGGTGTTCGGGATTATCCTGCTGTTGGGCCTCATCGCGGCGATGCTCCTCGTGGTGCAGCTGCTGAAGACCCTGCTGTGGTGGTATCCCAAGCCGTTTTATCAGATGGTCGCCCATGACGATCCCTCTGAGGTCGGCGTCCGGGTCGGCTTCGGGCTGATGTTTGCCTTCATCGGGCTGTCCATGCTCGCCCATGTCGAGCCGTTCCTCGGCGCCTTCATCGCAGGCGCCATCCTCGCCTACATCATCCGGGAGAAGGGCGCCCTTGAGCACAAGCTGTCCTCGATGGGCTACGGCTTCTTCATCCCCGTCTTCTTCATCCACGTCGGCATCCGGCTGAACCTGACCCCGCAGCTGATTTTTGAGCATGCGACCTGGATCATCCTGATCATCGGCACGATGCTCATCGCCAAGCTGCTGCCCGGCGCGGTGGTGTGGTTCCGTGGGATGAAGCCTGGGCCATTGTTGGCGATGTGTGGTCTGCTCGCCGCGCCGCTCACCCTGGTCATCGCCATCATGGATCTGGGGCTGCGGCTGCACGCCGTCGATGAGACCACCAACGCCGTCGTCATCACCGGCGGCATCATCGCCAGCCTGCTGTTCCCCTCCGCCGCGCGGCGGCTGCTGAAGGCCGCCGCCGAAGACA
>JBCBLB010000972.1:0-1897 GCA_038520555.1 Myxococcota bacterium
CGTCCGGTGGCGTGGCCACCGCAGGTTCGATGCCCTGCTGCCGCAGGTGGGCCTGGATGTCGCGGACGTCGGTGAAGGAATCGAGCGCCGTCGCGTTCGGGCCCCAGCCAGGGTTGAAGGTCATCATGTTGTGTTCGAACATGCCGTGAAACAACCCGATCACCGTGTCGCCCTGTCGCAGGATCAGCCACCCGTTGTCCGCGTCCCCGCCCGCCACAGTGAACCCGAGGTGCGCATAAAACGCTGCGCTTTGTTGAAGATCGGAGACCGCCAGAGAGATTGAGAAGATGCCCAGTTCCATCATTGCCACCTTTATGTGTGAGTTCCAAACTGGATCTACATGCGGAGCATTGAAGCCGCCAGGACAGATTCTGTCCGGCTCTTCAGGGGAACAGATGTTCATGTCCGAATCAGCAGGCGGAGGGACTGCCCAGACGCTCCCTGGAAGAGGCCCTTGCGGCGTCCGGTTATCTTCGGGCCATGTCTCATGAAGATTTTGACAGGTGGGAGGCCCGATACGCAAACCCCACTGGAGATGGCGGCGCCCCCGATCCGTTCTTTGTCACAGTGGCTGCAGCATGGCTGCCACGACGGGGAACAGCGGTCGATCTGGCCGGTGGCCGGGGACGGCACGCCCGGTGGTTGGCCGCCTCGGGGTTGCAGACCACGTTGGTGGACATCTCGCCGACCGGTCTCGCCCTGGCGCAGTCTCAGGCCGCTGAAGCCGGGCTGTCTCTGGACATTCGGGAACATGATTTTGATCTGGGATTGCCAGCGGGGGTGTGGGATGTGGGGGTGCTCAGTTACTTCCTGCTGCGTGAGCAGTTTGGCGCGTTGTCGACGATTATCCGCCCGGGTGGGTTGTTTTTGATGGTCCATCCGACGACGCGGAACCTGGAGCGGCATCCGCGGCCAGGCCGGCGGTGGTTGCTGGAGGAGGGGACGTTCACCGGGCTGCCGGGGTTTGAGGTGGTGCACCTGGAAGAAGGATGGGACGCGCGCGGCCGGCATGAGACACGGTACATCGGGCGTCGCTCGGCGCCATGAGTCGGCAGCTTGTGGGAAAGTATGGTTCGCCCTATGGTTCTGTGGCGTGGGGCGAGAGGGAATAGTCCGAGCAGGCGAGCGGTTAAGCGGCGCAGCACATGGGATCGGTTAAAGTTGCCGACTCGAAAGAATCGATGACGGGAGAAAAACGATGGTTCGGTCACTTCGGACACTCTTCGCCGCCGGGCTCCTGATGGCCAGCACGTCTGCGTGGGCAGGCGGGATCGCGGTGGTCGACTTCCAGTCGGCGATCAATCAGGTCGCAGAAGGGGAGCGGGCACGTCAGGAGATCGACGCCTTGCTCAAGCAGAAGCAGCAGGCGATCACCAACCTGGAGCAACAGCTCCAGACCAAGATGCAGGAGTACGAGAAGCAGCGGGTGATCCTCTCGGACGCGGCGCGGCAGCAGAAGGAGCAGGAGCTGATGCAGCTCCAGGCGCAGTACCAGCAGGCCGCCATGCAAGCCGAACAGGAGATGCAGCAGCTGTACGCTGTGAAGATGGAAGGGCTGATCACCAAAATGCGGGGCATCTCGGAGCAGATCGGCCAGGAACGGGGCTATGACCTGGTGCTTGAGGTCACGGAGAGCGGGATCGTCTTCTCGGGTGCCAACGTGACGAACATCACCCCTGAGCTGATCAAGCGCTACGACGGCAACTGATGGCCGCTGTGGGCGGACCGCTGACGGTCGCCGCGCTGGCCGCGGCGCTGGGTGCCGTGGTTGAGGGGGACGCGGAGCAGACGCTCACCGATGTTCGGGGCCTCACAGACGCAGGCCCGACCCACCTCAGCTTCTTCGCCAACCGTCGCTATGCGACGCAGCTTCGCGAGACGCGGGCGGGCGCCGTCC
>JBCBLB010000035.1:0-26361 GCA_038520555.1 Myxococcota bacterium
GACGTCTATACGAAGGGGTTCGTTGATCCCGATCAGGAATATTCGACATGGTTCGCGGTCCGTCCTGCTGGCAGTCGATGGTCGATGAGGTGATATGGTGTGGCTCTTCATCTCGGCTGCCCTGGCCAATCCATTCACTCCCCCTGGCATCGCTTGGAAGTTCTCTTATGAGCGCGTTGATGCGAGCCAGATTCCTGTAGAACTTGCGCTGATGCGTCGTCTGAAGGCCGAGTCTCCGAACTGGCCGTTCGCCTATACCGACGCGCTCACTTCTCGTGTGAGCATGCGTGGCGCAGTTCTCCGAGAGACAAACCCCAATCTGACGGGTCTGCTTGGCCTCTTCGAACGGGGCAGTCTGGCGCTTGCACCGCGCCAGTCGGGGTGGTGGGGGCCGTTCACCGTCGTCCATGATGATGAGACGTCTTACTTCCGAACTCAGACGGGGATGGTTCGACATCACCAGGAAACTGCAATTGAAGCCATCTCTGTCGAGCGGCGCCGGTTCAGCACAGAAAAGAATGCGATGTATAGCTCAGAAGACTACGATGAGAGTCTCTCTGTTGAGAACATTGTCATCCTCTACCACCAGGGGCGTGCGGTCGCCTTCTACGAGTATGAGTCCACGCTGACATACTATCCGAAGTATACTGCTCAGCAGTGGACTGGACGTGAGCTGACGCCGCCAGACTGGTTGAAGGTTATCACGGATTCAAGCCATGAAACTCATGAAACGATTCAGCTCTTCTCCTACAACGAAGATGGCTCTCTGGCGCAGATTGACGTCTATGATATCAGTCATACCCACATCAATCACGAAACCTACACTCCCCAGCCGCTCAACCCATGAGGGTGTTGACGGTGTCTGGTCAGGGAACCCTGGATTCTTGGCTGAGAAATCAATAGAACGCAGGTTTGAAGACCTTCCAAAGGTCCCCAGACCTGGGCATCGAGAACCGGATCGCGCCTATTTTACGTGGTTGCTGATGGGCTGAGCGACATTGGCTTGTCGCTCAGCGTTTGATCTTATCGCTGAAGCGCGATCTCTGCGCCGGGGGTGTTGGGGTTGAGGTCACCCACAGCGCCGATGTAATCGAGCCACTGGTGGACATGGTCGCCGTTCTGATCGCCGTTTTGCAGGGGGTAGTATGCATAGGCATAGGTTCCCCATCCGCGGAGCATCACCATCTCCCCGGTCCAATAGTTTCGCAGGACCATCTCGTCGCGGCCATCTCCGGTGAGGTCATCGACCGCGGCGACGGTGTCGAACCGTCCCGAGGCCGCTCTGTGTCCCATTGACGCGCCGTCCGCCCAGGTCTGGCGTGTGGTCAGCCCCCATGATCCCAGCTCCATCAGCCCGAGCCCCCACTGCGAGCCGATCAGGATATCGTCTGCGCCGTCGCCGTCCAGGTCTCCGACGCCTAAGATCCGATCGTCCGAGGTATGGAACGCGGCGTTGTATCTCCATGATCCCAGCCATGTATCGTTCGCTGCGGTGGTCAGCGAGGTGAAGGAGGTCCCGGACAGGGTCAGGATGCCGATGCCCCACTCGCTGGTGATGAGCAGGTCATCGTCGCCGTCGCCGTCGAAGTCTCCGATCTCTTCGATTTGATCGTCATAGGTGTGGAAGGCGGCGTTGTATCGCCAGCTTCCGAACCAGGTGTCATTGGGGCGTGCGAGCAGGCTGGTCAGTCGTCCTCCGCTGACGGTCAAGACGCCGATGCCCCATCCGCTCTCGACGACGATGTCGTCTTTCCCGTCGCCGTTGAAGTCTCCGATGCCCACGATGTCGTTGTGGGTCTCATAGCGCCAGCCGCCGGCGAAGTTGTTGTCGGCGAGGGTGACCATGCTGGTGAAGGCGGTTCCGGAGCGGCGCAGGATGCCGACGCCCCACTCGCTGGTGATGAGCAGGTCATCGTCGCCGTCGCCGTCGAAGTCTCCGATGCCTTCGATGACGTCGTCGCTGGTGTGGAACGGGGGGTTGTATCGCCAGCTTCCGAACCAGGTGTCGTTGGGCACGCTGACGGGGGCGCGCAGGCGCTCGCCGTCATGTTCGAGCAGCCCGATGCCCCATCCGCTGGTGACCACGATCTCATCGGTTCCATCGCCGTCGAAGTCCCCGGCGCCGTTGAGGCGATTGCTCGTGGCATAGTTCCACCCATCGATCCAGCTCTCGTTGGCGTGGGTGTGGTCGGCGCGGAGCGCCCAGCCCTGTCCGCCGAGCAGGCTGATGCCGTTGTCGTAGCGCATCCGCAGGGTCCAGTCCCCGGTCAACGACCAGTTGTATGCGCGCTTGTGGCCTGCGTAGTCGCTCTCCAGGGCGCCGTCGTCGCCGTCGACGTCGAAGGTGCCCGCCCAGATCTCACCGAACGGGGTCCGCTCCCCGGCGAGGCTGTCGCCGATGCCCAGCGGCCGGTCATAGAACACCTTCGCCCGGCTGATCATGGCCAGGCCGTTGAGATAGAACAGCTGCGCCTCGCCGTTCTGGAAGTCTCCGTAGCGGCTGTGGTGATAAGGCTCCCGGTAGGCGTTGACGGGCAGGCCGGTCTCGCATCCGTTGTGGATGAAGAAGCTGCTCCCGGCGTCCTCAAGGACATTGTTCTCCCAGAGCGTCCGGTGCAGGTACAGGTCCGCGATGCCTCCCTGGTCGGCGAAGCTCGGGGTGGCGAGCGCGCCGGACTGCCGCCATCGCCAGGGCGTCCCCGTCGCCGACTCCAGCGCAGAGACCGTGTGACCGGATCCGAATTCGGTGATCTGGGCGTTGGAGTGGGCCATGATCGCCCGAAGGGTGGCAGGCTGCTTGAGCCACTCGACGTACTCCAGCAGGTTGGGATCGGTCGGCGCGATCAGCGGGCTGGAGAACCCCGTGTCTGCGTCGTCTGCGTAGCTGGCCAGGTTGGCGACGGCGAAGTCGCGCTCCGGATAGCTGATCGCGCCCGCGCGGAAGGGCTGCCCGCGCTCTGCGCCGACCCGGAAACGGTGGTTGCGATCCAGGAAGTCGATCAGGAGGGTCCGCTCAACGTCATCGTCCCGGATCCAGGGCGTCTGCCCGCCGGGAAGGGTCGCCGTGACCGTCTGGGGGAGTCCGCTGCTGGACAGCAGATTGTATGCGGGGTTCGGCGCTACGGCGATGTGGCGCGGGTTGATCCGAGAGACGAGGATGTCCGGGCGGGCCAGCGGATTCGGCAGGGTCTTATCCGCCGCGGTCAGCTCTTCATGACGGTTGTCGTTGGTCATATACAGCCACAGCGTCGCGCCGCTGACCAGCGGCGAGTACTGGCTGTCGTCGATAAAGAAGACGTCTTCGAAGGTGTGGTTGGACAGCTCGTGCTTGTCGAACGTGCGCCACCCCCAGCTCGAAGACCACCAGCTGGTCGAGCTGGGGCGGGCGATGATGCCCTGGAGAGAGGTCGAGGCTTCCTGGTACAGGTCTTCCCAGTTCCCGTCCAGGTCTGCCAGGACGATCTCTGCGCGGCCATCGATGCCCTCTGGGATCGCACGGAGCACCTCCTGGCCGGCCATGTCTTCGCCGTTGATGGTCAGCCCGTTGCCGCTGCGCTTCCACAGCCAGCGGCGGACCAGCGACGCTTCGGGAAAGCTGCCGATGAGGAGCGCGCCTTCAAGGCGAGGGTAGTTGGTCTGCACGTCCCGGAGGAACTCGCGCATCGCGAGGAGGGTCTTGCCATCCTGGTGACGGGTGCCGTCGTAGACGTCGGTCTCGACGAAGCGAGGCGTATAACCCTCTGCCCGCAGGTCATCGGCCAGCTGCGACAGCCGCGCGGTGAGATCCTGTGTTGAGAACGTCGGCGATGAAAGGGGTGCCATGAGCCGCTTCTCTACGAAGACGACCACGACCCGATCGGTGGACCAGGGGTTGCCCCAGGTAAAGCTCATATTGTTCATCGAGTCTATCTCGTCGACACCGTCGCCGTCGTAATCGTATCCAGAGTACGTCGATAACAGCGTATGAAACGAGGCGGCATAAGCGGGAGCGCTGCCGGTCAGGGCAGCGAGCGCTAGAAGGCGAACGGTGGATTTCATGGGCTTCTCCTGTGTGTGAGCCGTGCACACGACAGAAGCAAATCCTGTTCCATCCCTGATTTATGCGCGCGCGCCGTTTTCAACCGATGCGATCACCGATGTGATCACATCGCGCCCAGACACGCATCGTCGCGTGGGAGCGCGCGCAGACCCATAATGGGCAGCCCGTGATGCGCCGCTGCTCAGCCAAACGGACCGGTCCGCGGATCAGCGGCCGAACTTCTGGGTCCAGTATGATCGGTAGTCTGCGCCGCTGTCGTAGGCGTAGCCCACGCCCAGCAGCCTGGCGCCGGAGTTCATCATGTTCGCACAGTGGCCGTCGCTGTCCAGCCAACGCTGAACCACTGTCTCAGGGGAAGCGTAGCCCGCAGCAATGTTTTCGCCGATGCCAGCGCCGGTGAATCCGGCGCTGTTCATCCGCGCCCACGGATCGTCGCCCAGGTCGCCGCCGGGGCTGTCGTGTTGCATCCCGTTTTCGGTCATCCACAGCGAGTGATACCGCGCCGCACACCGCAGTTGTGGGTTCGTCTCCACCGGGGCCGCTGCGCCGAAGACGCCTTCAGAGTCGCAGTCGTAGCCCGTCGCCCGGACCGCGTTCACCAACGCCAGGACCTCGTCCTCGAACGTCGACCACTCCGATGGCCATCCCTCAATGTCCGGATGACACACCTCAGACGCTGGGATCTCGTCCGGATCATCCTCGACCGGCTCGTCCGCTTCCTGCCCGGGATCGGCATCCTTTACCGGATCGGCGTCGCCGTCATTCCTGGGGGCGTCCCCCTGGCTTTCGCCATCATCGCCGAGGGCGCCGGTGTCACCAGGATTCGGGTTGGGATCGATCTCGCCGATCGTTTCGAGGTCGCATCCAGCCAACAGAAGCATGAGAACAAGGCGCATCCATCCCTCCCTTAGGGAATGTGTCGGATCGATGCGGCCGCGTCATGCGCTTGTGAGCCGAAAGAAAGCGATCAGAAATCGAGAATGGAAGGCTCCCACTGGCGTCGTCGAAAAGAATCGTCGGCGCCAAGGGCGTCGAGGACCACGCGACGCTTCTCGTTGACGATCTTTCGGAGGAGGAAGTCGAACAGCTCTCTCCGCCACCCGCGGGCGTCGGGCAGCAGGGTCTCCAGGGCGCGCTGGAACCGGGTGACCGCCGCATAGCCGCCGCGGTGGGCGAGGACCAGCTCCCGACCGAGCGGGATGCCATCCTGATCTTTGGCGTGCCCACAGGCGATGTCGATGTGGTCGTACAGGCCGCGGAAGGCACGCATCAGCGCCTGCGCGCGGTCGGGTTGGTCGTTGAGGGCGGCGGAGAGGGCGCCGGCGACGCGGAACAGGACCGGGGCGACATGCGCGCGGCCCTTGTCGGTGCCGACGATCAGGTCGCGGAGCTGCCGGATCATCTGCTCGTCGCGGCTGTTGAACGTGGGGAAGGCGCGGGCGATCCGCTGCAGGGCGCAGCTCACCGCCGCCAGCCGCACCGCGCGGGCAGCGTCGACCAGGCCATGGCCCGTCTCGGCCCGCGGCGTCAGCGGCGTCGCCGTCCGCGTCAGCACGGTCTGGATCTGGCGCGGGGTCAGCGTGGGGCATGCCGACACCATCAGCGCCGCCACACCGCTGACATGCGCCACCGCCGCAGAGGTCCCCCAGAACGGCGCGTAGTTGTCAAAGTTGTCGATGTCACCGTTGTCAAACCGGCCGTCGTTCCAGCCCTCCCTGCCCCACAGATCCGTCGAGGGCACCTCGTAGCCCGGCGCCACCAGCGTCAGCCATGGACCATAGTTCGAGCTGGGGAACCGCTCCGCCCGGACGTCCACGCCCCCCACTGAGACCACCACCAGAGACTCGCCCTTGTAGGTCCGGCCATCGAGCGCCCCCGGCCAGCTCTCATATGGCGTCCGCTGACCGTAGTTCGAGCGGTTGCCCGCTGAACACACCACAAGGCTCCCCATCCGGGTCGCATACAAGATCGCCTCGGTCAGCGGATGCTCACCGCTGAACGGGTCTTCCTCGGCGCAGCAGTCCGGCTCGACGTGCCACGAGCAGTTGATGATCTTCGCCCCCAGCGTCGCCGAGACGTTGATCGCGGCGATCCAGTCGCTCAAGCCGATGTTCTCCGCGATCGCAGCGGTGAGCGGCTGCCGCCCGCCCTGGACCCGGGACAGCACCGTCGCCTTCGGCGCGATCCCGACCACGCCATCTTTGCCGGTGTTGGCTGCGATGATGCCAGCCACAAGCGTGCCATGGGCGTCTTTCTTCTGCGACCCCGGCCGAGGCTCATAGAGCAGGCTCCGGTCGCTCTCTGGGTGCAGGCGGCCCTTGAACTCCGGGTGCTTGTTCTCCACACCCGAGTCGATCACCGCCACCGTCGCCCCCTCGCCGGTCGTAAACGCCCACGCGCCAGGAACGTCGATCAAGAACAGGTTCCACTGCTTCCGAAGCCTCGGCATCCAGTCCGGTGCGAAGACCTTCAACGCCAGCGCGAGGTAGTTGTCCCCGAACAAGGCGTCAGACGGCATAAACGCGTCCTGTGACAGCGACGGCGCGTCGTAGGCTGCCGCGACCCCCGGCAACGACCGCAGCCCCGCGACCGGATCCCGGCCCGCACGATGGATCACCCGGACCCGGAAGTAAGGGTAGAACGTCGAGATATACGGTCGGAACCGATCGACCACCGCGAGGCGGGATGCCGCGTCGTCGCTACGGACCCGCGCGAGGTCTCGCTTGATCTCGGCGTCCCGCTCGTCCGGCATCGACGCATGGTAGAACCACGCCTCCTCCAGGACCGCCTGGAGCGGATCGCACCGATCATCCAAGGGAAACCGCTCGACCCCCAGGGCCTGACGCTCCAGCGGTTGGAGCTGCTCGTCTGGGAAGACCGGCTCCAGCTTCAACACCTCCTGCGTTTTGAACGTCTCCGCCCAGCGAGCATCAGAGACGTCCGGCACGGTGTCAGAGAACGCCGCGATCGCTTCGGGCGCTTCCCGCTCACGGTTCATGATGCCGCGGAGGTTGAACCCCGGGGCGGTCACGAGCCAGATCTCACGCACATAGGGGCGCGATTCCGTTCTGGACGGAGGAACCGAAGAATCCATCGCAGGAGAACCTCTATCAAACAGGGGGAATCAAACGACCTGGAACGTGCCCGTCGTGTTGACGTAGTATTGCGCAGCCTGACCCTGTGCCCCGGCTTTGGCCGCCGCCCAGTCGGCGAAGTCCTTGGGACTGACCGGGAGCGACGGCGCATCCGTGCCAGAATACTGGCTGATGACAGTCTGCACGGTCGACGTCTGGGGGATGATGTAGTTGTCAAACAGCGTCCACTGGTCGATCCGAAGCTGCTGCGTGCTCGCCAGCATCTGGGTCTCACGGAGCAAGAAGCCGCTCACCGTTGAACCAGAGGCCGTCTTGGTCTCAACCTGGAGGATCTGCTGGGTGAGCGACGTCGGCGGAGGCGTCGTCGGCAACGTCGGGACCGTGGCAGCGAAGTCCTGGTACTGGAAATTGACGTCCATGCGCCAGATCTGACCGCTGAACCCCTGCTGCTTGAGCCCATAGATGAAGGTGTCTGCATCCCCCGTTGGCCCCTGGTATGTCAGGATTTGAGGGGTGGGGGTCGTATTGAAGCCGGCCCAGTCCGTAACCACCCATGATTCGGCCCACCACTCCTGACCCCCAACAAAGTATCGAGTGCCGAAGACACTACCAAGAGAGTTGCCAGCCAGATTGGTAATGCCCGTTTCTCCAACCCAGACCTGATCGCCAATGGGTAGAGAGATAAGATCCGTATCGAGCGTGGTAGAACCAGACAGATTTTGAGAGGCGGAGAGCGCTTTGAGATGCTGAGCAACTCCTGGCTCCAGTAGTGAAAGAGGGATCTCGGCCGTTTTACAGATGCAGTCGTCGTTCATGTCTTTGCCTTTTGTATCTCTTGTAGTGATTCCTGGAAGGAAAGGACGTCCAGGCAGATATACCATTGAGATACAGGTCGTGAGTATAGCTCACGGATCGCAATGGCTTCCCATTCCGAACGATAAAAACGAGCGCTGATTAAGCCAATTACCTGCACAATAAAATCTGATTTCCCAGATTCAACAACATCTCTGATAATCTCTTCAGCGTCATCCTGAGTCGCACAACCACCGCAAGCAATATAGAGGCTTTTAAGAAGCGCCCGGACATGTGGTTGTTTGAAGTTTTCAATGCCTGGAGAGCACATCTTCTGCGCAAGGCCAAACATTCCCCTTCTATACGAGAGAGCAGATTCCGTAAGGCTGAATAATGCTTTTTCGTATTTGCCGACCAGAGCAGCTGATGCAAGCAGAGAAGGCGCTGGTAGGGGGAATTTACCCATTCGGTAACCTGTGCTTCTACGAATCCATGTTCCAAGCAGCTCGTATCGCGTGTGTCGAATTTTTCGAGAAAGGTCAATAATTACAAGTGAACGCTCAAACGCTTTCTGGAGCTCAAGCATTTCCATATATGCAACTGCTTCATTGAGCATTGAAGAAAGTTTTGTGGAGGGGTTTAAAGAGTGCAGTGAGTTCTGGTTATGTAGCTCTACAGCTGCTTGATAATCACCAATTCTGTATCTATGGTTCCCTTTCCAGATCGACAGAAAAGCGCGTTTCTTTTCCGTATTTGCCCAGGAAGATGAATCGATTTGATGAATGAACAATTCCTCTTCATGTAGCGCAACCTCGACAGGGGTAAGGAAGTAGATGGCTTTTATTTCAGTGGCCAGCCTGAGGTTATCCAGTCTCTCATCTTTCAGGGGTGGCACAGTTTTCAGAAGCTGTCTGGCTTGAGATGGTTGGCCACTGTTAATGAGCCGGTATGCTTTGATTAATTGAATTACGTGATTTGTATTTGAGTCTTTGTAGGGAAATCTGTCAAATTCATAAAGAACTCTACTGGAAGATAGTTGGGTGATGTTGGTTAAATGCAAGAGTGCATACATTAAAAGAAGTTGTTTCCATTCATCAATTTTGTCATAGAGTTGCGCAAGCGCGATGCCAGCTTCAATCATTGCGATGTTCTGCCGAACATCCTGTTGCGTCATCCGCTGGATGCTGTCTGATAATTCAGAAACCAGATCCTCTCGATTTACACCAAGAATATGGAGAACGTTCAATAATGCAGGATCGTGTTCTCGTAGGGTGGGAAGCAACGCATCCAGGAGAGAACGAAGTTCCTCGTCCGCGACGCTTTGGGCGGGCCGTACCGTCGGTCGGCATCCGAACCCGCCGTGGCGGTCTCTCCAAATCAGGCGGTGGTCTTCGAGGGTTCTGACAACACCGGGTACGTCATGAATTCCCAGCGTGTCTGCGAGGAAGCCCTCGGTGACGAAGGGGTATCCCAGCTCAATCGCGGCGAAGGCGCGCTGGAGGCTCGGATCGTCAGGTGGGCTGGGGCTTGAGACGGCGATCCGTCGCCCACCGCGGAGGTTGTCGATGGTGTTCCGGTCGATGCGGAGTGCGTCGTCTTCCCAATGGACGAGCCCTGCGCGGAGCCATGCGCCCAGCTCGTCTTCGATGTAGTCGGCGAACCCGCCGGTTCTTCGCCACAGCTCGTCGGCGGCGTCCTCACGGAGGTGGAAGAAGTTGTCGGGCCCATGGAACAGGACGCGCAACGCTTCGGGTCCGACGCGCTGGTCGCGGGGGAGGAAGTCGAGCCCGCCGCCGCCGAGGAGGGGCGGGAGCTGTCCACCGAAGGCCTTGATGGCGTCGAGGGCGCTCTCGAGCCGCTCGAAGGGGTTGATCTCCAGGAGCTGAGCGATGGCCGCGGCGTCCTGGGGTGGGATACCGGGGACGAGGGCAGAGATGGGCGGCGCTGGATAGGCGGTGCAGTTGACCGGGTTCCGCCGTGCGGGGTGGGGCAGCGCGCCGGTGAGGGCGAGGAAGATCATGACGCCGACGGAGAAGAGGTCTGCGGGGGCGCCGGCGTGCTGCCGCAGGATCTGCTCTGGGGCGGCGAACGCGGGGGTGTACGCGCGGCTGGAGAGCTGGGTGTCGAGTGCGCGACCGGCGGCGAGCCCGAGGTCGAGGATGGTTGGGTTTCCTTCCCTGTCGACGAGGACGTTCGCGGGCTTGAGGTCCTGATGAAACAGCCCGGAGAGGTGGACACGGGCGAGGGCTTCGAGGAGCTGGAGGACGATGGGCTTGAGTTCTTTCCAGGCGACGATGCCTCTTGTGCCGGGGAACCGCTCGCCCTGGACGTGCTCCATGACGATGAAGTAGCTGGCGTCGATGAGTCCATCGTCGAGCATTCGGACGACGCCGGGGAGCCGGGCCCACCGAAGGGCAGCGACTTCGCGCCGAACGCGGAGGAGGTCGGCGTCGGTGAGCGCGGGGATGAGCTTGAGGGCGACCTGATCGTCGGTGTCGTCGATCTGTGCCAGCCAGACTTCACCGAAGCCGCCGGCGCCGAGCTTCTGCTTCAGGGTATACCGGCCCGCTACGACTTTGCCGACGCCGAGGTGCGCGGAGGGCGCAGGCTCGGGAACGCCGTGCGGTTCGTTGGAGCTCCAGGGATAGGTGACGTTACTGAAGGTCGTTGTGGGACCAACCGTATCCGCGTCCCTGAGGATATTCAGCGGCCGGTTCGCCAGAGCGGGCCTCCGTCTTCAGGATAGTGCGGAGAGTATAGCAAGCGGAAGATCCGGGGCTTTCCTCGATTCGGGCCCTGCCCTGAAGCGTCTGTGTGGTGGGCTCTTCGGATCGAGGGTTCCCTTCGGCCGAAACGCCATCGCGGTGTTGACGGTCCTCCACGACGAAAAAAGAGCCCCCATCTCCGGACGGAAGGCTCCCCTGGGATCTGTTCTGGCGCGGCGTCTACTGGACGGCGTCGCGGACAGCTTCGGTGAGGTCGAACAGGCCGGTGGCGAACCCGGTGGCCTGCTCGGTCGAGGTGAAGGATGCGGCGCAGAGGGGCGGCAGGTCCCCGCTGAGCAGGTCGCTGCAGGTGAGCTGGTCGAACCCGTCGAGGCACTCGCGCGCGCCCTGCCGGGCGATGTTGACGTCGGTGAGGTCCTGTTCGGCGGCGTAGAGGTCATCGCCGACGCAGGTGTTGGCGAAGTCCGAGACGCCGCTGGCGCCCTGACAGACGTCGACGCCGTTGGTACCGCCGAGCTGGGTCCAGACCTCGTCCGGGATGTCCCCAAGCTCGCTGATCAGACACGCGTCGACGGCTTCGCAGTAGGTGAGGATGAACCGGCCGCACAGCTGCGCGCCAGGTTCCTTGATGGCGTTTCGGGCGGCGTTGAAGGTGGCCTGGGCGTCGACGCCCTCTGTGGCGCATGCGCCGGGGGTGGTGGCGAGCTTCTGGTCGTCGATGCTGCCAGTGAAGCCATCGCACTCGCCGTCGCTGATCCGCGACTGGATGGCATCGGTGCACTCGGTGAGCAGCGCGCCGCGGGCGGCGTTGACGCCCTCATCGCTGGCTTTGGTGCAGCCGTCGTCTTCTGCCTCGGTCTGGCTCAGGCAGTCGGCGTACAGGGTGTCGGGGTCGGAGACCGCGTACTCGTCCTGCGCGCAGGTGGTGCCCCAGTCGCACAGGGCCTCACAGTACGAAGTCTGCGTCTCCGTGGCGCATCCGACGATAAGCGTCCAGATCAATGACCGCATCATCCATCTCCTCCATCAGGTGCTTCTGGCTCCGAGTATATGCCTCGAGCGCCGCGCGATGGCGAAGACGTTGTCGGAACATGGCCTGCGTCTCGACCGGCAGTTGATTCCACCGTCGCTTCAGCTCGTACTTCAATTGCTCGGTCATGTCGCTCTCCGCCGTTTGCTTGCGTGTGATGCATGATCCGGTCCACCCCGTGTCGGGTGGACGGTACGCGAAGCCATCGCGATCGTTCAACCCGTGGCGGGCAGATTGCGTCCCGGAGTGACAAATTGCGTCACCGATTGGTGACACGTCGTGTCGCCAGTTGCCCATGAGGCGATACAATGGCGAGCCTTCCCCCCGGAGACACAACAGATGAGGTCTGTTTCAGGGAAATCTCGCAAGCACCGGCTGGCCCGGGTCCTGGTCGCCACCGCGATCGGGGTGAGCCTGGCGCTGTCTCCTGTCGGCGCCCACGTCCGCGACGCCCATGCCCAGGACAACTCGAACGCCTGGGTGTATGGCATCTATGGGGGCGTCCTGGCCACGCTCCTGGTCGGCGGCGTCATCGCCAGGCGGCGGGCTGCCCGGCTCGCCGCAGAAGAAGCGGTGCGCCAGGAAGCCGAGCAGATGGCCCGAGCGGCCGAAGCCCGGCGCGTCCAGGAAGCCAACCAGCTCGCCGGCAAGGACGTACAATCCATTGGGCTTTCCATCGAAAATGAACTTCCGAACCTTTATCCGCGCGGAACGTTCGGACTTATCGCCACCGCGGTCCTCGCCGATGGTACCCAGCTCCGCTCGGCGGGCGCTGGTGGGGGCAAGACGCAGTGGTCGGACTATGCGATCGACGTCATCAGCGGGACCTTCGCAGACGGTGCGATCCGCCCCTACGCCGACCCCCGGCAGATCCGCGACCATGCAGTGATGATCCGGGCTGAGAACGTTCACGATTCCAACGACACGGCGACGTTGGAGATACCGGTGACCTACGCGGTCGACTACCATCTGCATCGGAACGGCGAGGGGGGGCCAGACGGCGACTGGGGGCGGCGCGGCGCGGCGGGCGGCCAGGGCGCAGACAGCTCCGACCGGGACGGCGGTGACGGCGGCGACGGCGGCGACGGCGAGCGCGGCCAGACCGGCGGCGGCGGGGCGCCCGGGCAGAGCGTCCTCGTCCAGGTCGACGCGATCCAGGATCCGATCCTGTCGAAGACGCTGCTCCGGGTGGTCTGCTCGGGGGACAACCAGACGGAGCGGTACCTCATCGATCCTGACGGTGGAACGCTCGTGATCCATGCCCGCGGTGGTCAGGGTGGCGACGGCGGACCCGGCGGCCGGGGTGGCGATGGCGGCAACGGGGGGAGGGGATCGAACCCGGGCAGCGGCTCAGACGCGTATGAAGGCACCGGCGGAAACGGCGGCGACGGCGGCGACGGCGGCCAGGGCGGCGACGGCGGACGGGGCGGCGACGGCGGAGCCGTGACGGTGATCGTCGATCCCTCGGCCCGGGCGTTCCGCGACCGGATCGTGATCGACAACCGGGGAGGGGCTGGCGGCGACGGTGGCATCGGCGGCACAGCCGGATCACCAGGGGTCGGTGGGACCGCCTCTCGCAGCGGACAGCAGGGGCGGAGTGGGCGGAGCGGCTTGCGCGGCCAGGACGGACAGCCCGGCCGCGACGGGCCGCCCACCGATGTCCGCGTACGGTCGGTCGACCTGGACTGGTGAACGATGACAGAATGGCGCACAATTCGGACGGTGGTGCGCGGCTGGACGCGATATCTGCCCATCCGGAACCCGAAGCGACAAGACAGAAATCGGCAGCACGATGGAATCTGACGACTACTACGACATTCGCGGCCCTGAGCAGGCATCCGGGGTGTTCGATCTGCGCAGCCACCCCAAGACGTTGCGAGAGGGACTGATTCAAGCCGTTCGGCGTCGCCTCTCCCAGCCGCTGCCCGTCATCCTGGACGCGCAGGGGTTCGCCTACTGTGAGGAGCCAGACTCCGGCCCGAACCCACACTGGACCCAGCAGGTCTTCGCGCTCCAGCAGCAGATGGAGATCGCCCTCAGCCAGCGGGTCCCCATGATCACCCGGGTCGAGCGGGTCTATACGATCAACTTTGCCGTGTTTCAGCCCACCGATTGGGAGACGTTGGCGGCCCTGTTCGGTCAGATGCCAGGGTGGGTGGCCGCCAGGCCGCTGCCGCACTGGTACGGTGAGCCCAAAGCATCGCCACCGTTTATCGTCGCTCGCATTGAAAAGCAGGGGCTTCGGGTGCGGGCGCTGATCACCACCCACGAGTGGCTGGGATGGGACACCTTCCTTCGCAAGAACCTGCACCGGGTTCCGACCCGACCGGCGGGGTTCACCTGATCGCGCCATCCATCTGTGCGCCGTCCATCTGTGCGCCATCCAGGGTCGCCCCCTCCAGGTTCGCGTCGGTCAGATCGGCGTAGCGGAGCCCGGCGCCGCGGAGGTCGGCGCCCCGGAGGTCTGCACCGGCGAGGTTCACCCCGCCGAGCAGGCTGCCCCGGAGGTCGGCGCCCCGGAGGTCGGCGCCGCGCAGGCTCCGTGGTCGCTGCCCGCGCAGGTCGAGCCCTCGCAGATCGGCCCCTTCCAGGGACGCGTCCGTGAAGTCCACCTCAATGAGCGCAGCCACGCCGGACAGCTTCGCCTGGTTGAGCGTGCCGCGGGCAAGGTTGACCTGCTTGAGCTGTGCACCGGTCAGATCCACGGCGTTGAGGTGGGCATGGGCCAGCTCTGCGGACACCAGGACCGCCCGCCGCATCATCGCATGGTTGAAGGTGGCGCTCGTCCCCTGGATCCACCGGAGGTCAGCGTCGTCGAGGATCGCGCTGTGTAGGCGGGCCTGTCGCAGTGAGGCGCCCTGGAGGTTGGCCTGCTGGAGATCGGCGCCCCGGAGGGTGGCCACCTCCAGTTTGGCGCCAGAAAGGTCCGCGCCACGGAGGATGGCCTGTTCCGCCTTGAGGTGGTTGAGGCGGACCTGGGAGAGGGGGATCCCGGAGAGGTCGAGGCCGGTGATGTCAATGTCTTCCAGCCGCTTGATCCCCTGCAGGACGCTCCAACGCTCGTCGAGGGTGAGCGTCGCCATCAGCTCGCGGCCCTGCGCGCGCTGCGCGGGATCGGCGTCTCGCAGCAGCGCCCGAAGGCGGGCACGCACGGGGAGGGGCAGCCTGGACATCGACCGGGTCAGTCCGGGAAGCTTCCGGTCGAGCCGGCGGTCGGCGAGGTCGAGCCGCTGAGGGTGTCAACCTCCAGCCGGATCCGCCCGTTGCCGCCATCACCGCCCTGGGCGAAGCCACAGATCTCGCCGTCGGCGGCGCCGCCGTTGCCGCCCTGGGCGCTGACGGTGCCGCCCGTGAAGTCCAGCTCCGGGGCGCTCATCAGAATCTGGCCGCCGCTGCCGGCGCCGCCGCCGCCCAGCTCGCCGAAGTTTACGCCGCTGCCGCTGTTGGCGTCTGCGCCGTTCTGGCCATTGGCCACAACCGAACCGGAGACTTCGACCAGATCCCCGGCAAAAATTGCGATCAGGCCGCCACCGTCACCACCGTCACCGGTGACGTTGGTGGCGTTGTCGCCGTCGGACTCCGTATCTGGTGAGCCGCCGCCGCCGCCAGAACCCAGGTACCAGTCGCTTAAGTTGGCGACGCCGTAGGTCAGCCCCCCGCTGGTGACAGCGCTGAAGAAATTGTTGGTGCCGCTGTCTCCGCGAGTGCCATAGCCACCCCCGGCGCCGCCGTCACAGTTGTCTGCACGCCCGGCACGTGCACCGCCGCCCCCTTCGTTGGTGCCGCTGCTGCCCGTCGAGCCGCGGTCAAGGTACGATTCGCCCTGGCGGGGGTCGGCGCCGTTCCCGCTGACCCCTTCGCCGCCGCGGAAGCCCCGGCCGGTGGCGTTGATGGTGCCTTCGATGGTCACCGTGCCGGTGGCCCGGAAGATGACCACACCGCCGCCTGAGCCGTTCCAGTTCGACGCCCGCAACGTTCCGCCTGAAGAGATGGTCACGTCCTCATATTGCGGGATCCGCTGCACCAGGACGATCGAATCGCTCGACAGGTCCTCTGAGAGGGACGGCTCGATGGTCAACACGCTGCCATCGACGTCGATGATGTATGCCGTCTGCCAGAAGCCGGCGTCGTCGCCCTGCTGGCTGAGGATCAGGATCTCATCGTCGGCGGAGAAGATGGACGGGTCGTCGATGGTGAGCACGTCGTCGTCTGCCGAGGCGCCGCCGTCCAGGGTCGTGAAGTCGTTCTGGGTCTCGGTCCCGGTCAGGGTGTAGTCCCCATCGGTGCCCTGGCCAGCGGTGGGGGTGGCGGTGTCTTCGTCATCGAACGGATCGCGATCCCATTCGTTTCGAAGGCCGTCGCCGTCGATGTCGTCGTCCTCACAGTCCTGAAGCCCGTCGCCGTCGGTGTCGTTGGGATCGCCGTCGTCGCAGTCGTCGGTGTTATCGACGTAGCCGTCGGGCTGCTCACAGGCGGTGGTCGTGTTGTCCGGGTCGCCAAAGCCGTCCTCATCCGCGTCCCGATACCATGTGTCCGCGTCGATGGCGTCGTCTTCGTCAGTGTCCCCATCGCAGTCGTTGTCCGCATCGTCACAGACTTCGTCCGCGTCTGGGTTGATGTCCACGTCCCCGTCGTCGCAGTCGCGGTCGTCGGGCTGGTAGCCCGTCGGTGGGTCACAGTCCGTCGTCGAAATGTCCGGATCGCCGAAGCCATCGCTGTCGCTGTCCAGGTACCATGTCTCCGCGTCGACGGCGTCTTCATCCAGATCGCTGTCGCAGTCGTTGTCTTCGTCGTCGCAGATCTCGTCGGCGTCGGGGTAGGTCAGGCTGCTGTCGTCGTCACAGTCGTCGTCGTTGCCGACGTAGCTGGTGGGTGGATCGCAGGCGATCGCGGTTCGGGATGCGTTCCCGAAGCCATCGCCGTCGCTGTCCAGGTACCATGTCTCCGCGTCGATGGCGTCGTTTTCATCGATGGTTTCGTCGCAGTCGTTGTCCAGCTCGTCGCAGATCTCGTCGGCGCCGAGGTAGACGATGTCGCGGCTGTCGTCGCAGTCGTCGTCGTTGCCCACGAAGCCGGACGGCGCCGAGCACCCGACGCCGGTGACGGCAGGGTCGCCGAAGCCGTCGCTGTCGCTGTCCAGGTACCATGTCTCCGCGTCGAAAGCGTCCGCTTCGTCAATGTCCCCGTCACAGTCGTTGTCGACGCGGTCGCACAGCTCGATCGAAGTGGGGTTGATCACGCTGTTCGCATCGTCGCAGTCGCCGGGCAGAGCGGTGTAGCCCAGGGCTGGCTCACAAGCTTCTTCCGTGACATCCGCACGGCCGTATCCGTCCAGATCACCGTCCTGGTAGAAGGTGGTCGTCACCCCTTCATCGATGGTTTCGTCGCAGTCGTTGTCCAGCTCGTCGCAGATCTCATCGGCGCCGGGGTACGAGATGGCCGAGTCGTCCGCGCAGTCGTCGCCGTTGAGGACGGTGCCTGTAGGCTGCGTACAGGCCGAAATGCCCGCGCCACCGTCCCCAAAGGTGTCTTCATCCACGTCGGGGTAGAAGATGGTCCGCAGCCCCTCGTCGACGGCGCCGTCGCAGTTGTTGTCGGCGTCGTCGCAGACCTCGATCCCCTCTGGGGAGTTGTTCTCGTCGTCGTCGTCGCAGTCGCTGCCGTCAAGGGTGAACCCCGCCGGCGCCTCACAGGCGGCGACGCCGCCCCGGGCGTCGCCGTAGCCGTCACCGTCACCGTCGGGGTAGTAGGTGGTCGTCGCGCCTTCGTCGACGATGTCATCACAGTTGTTGTCGATGCCATCGCACAGCTCGGGCGCGCCGGGGTTGACGGCGAAGTCCGCGTCGTCGCAGTCTACGTCCCGGGTGAACCCGTCTTTGTCTTCATCGGCGACGGTATCATCGATGGTGCCTGTGTCCCCAACCGGATCGTTGACCCCGGTGCAGGCAGCGAGCAGAGCAGAGATGAGCACGATTCGCATCGAGGGCTCCCCGAAAAGCACACGTTCAGTCTACGCGTTTAACGCTGTGGGGCCAGCGGTTGTCGAAGCGAACGGTACAGAGAAAGGATCTCATCCGAAGCCTGCCCCCGCCGGATCACGTTGGTCAACCGACGCAACGCCTGATCGCGACGCCCCGTCGCCTCTTCGATCGAGGCCAGAAAATACTGCGTCGAGGGGGCCTTGGGGTTGAGCGACTCTGCAAGGCGCAGATACTCCAGAACCTGCGGGAGGCGGTGCGTCCCCTGCTGGAGATAGGTGGCCCACCCCAGGTACGCCAGATTCCGCGGTGAGTGGGCGTGCGCGTCATGGGCGGCGAGGAACAGCCGCTGTGCGGTCACGGTATCCTGACGCCGCATCGCCAGAAACCCCTCCCGGAAGGCGATCTCTTCACGGGTAATCGGCTCATGGGGCGGCCCATAGACCTCGTAGACCTGATGGAGGGCCTCGAGGTTGTCCAGCGCGATCTGGACGCGCTCTTTGATTTGTTCGGCCAGCGCTCGGACCTGGGGATCGGTGTGGGTCTCGGAGAACAGGATGTATCGCTCAAGCATCCGCTGGCCTGCGCGCCGGATCTTGTCCAGGTTCAGGGTAGGGCGCATGCCCAGAACCGTCCACTCGTCGGCGTCGGAGAGGGTCTCAACCTCGCGGCGCAGCCGCCGTCGCTCCAGCCGCGCCTTCAGGCGCGGATCGACCATCTGGCTGTGCCCAAGACGGGTGTCGCTGCCCCGGGTCCGGGAGCGGGTGTGGGTGACCGGTCCGTTGGGGCCGAGGGGGCCCACCCGCGGTCCCGCGCCGGTGTTGAGCGTGGTGGGATGGAAAATGTACAACCCCAACAACCACAACACCTCCAGGTCCTGCTCAAGCAGGGCAGGGCGCAGGTTCAGCCGCGCGAGCCGGCGGGCCAGGGGCAGGTTCGGCTGCTGATCCCCCAGAAGGGTCTGTGTGGCGTCGCTGAGGGGCAGCAGATCGGCGCGGCCGGCGTGCTCGCTCGGCTTGAAGAGCATCAGCTGTCGCTTCTGGTAGAACCCGGTGGTGGTCAGGGTGCGCGCCGACTGCCACAGCAGCTGGCCGACGGTATACCAGTCGCCCAGCCCCAGCTCGCCCCGTGGGGTGAATCGAAGTCCCCCGTATCGAAGCGCTGACTCCAGCGCAGGCAGCTGGTTGGGGTTGACCAGCCCCCCATCGTTGAACGTGATGATGCGGCCATGGCCGGAGATGTGCAGCTGGCCGCACAGCTCGCGCCGCCAGATTCGGGCCAGCGTGTCCAGGGCGAAGGGGTGCGCGCGGCCTTCCGTGCGCTGCCCCAGGTGCGCACGGATCATGCCGATGAGCTGATCGCCCAGATCGTCAGGCAGATCGTCGCGCTCCAGCTGGAGCCGGATCTGCAGCCCCGCGGGGATCTTGAAGGGCGCCGGCCGCAAGATGACGACGGGGATCTGGGCGGCGGGGTGATCCTGTTGGATGAGCTCTGCCGTCCGCAAGCGCTCACCGGGGTGGCGCGCCAGATCGACCAGGAGCGTGCAAGGAAGCTCTTCGTCGATGGCGTTGGTGATCTGAGCCGGCTCGCTGAGCGCTGTGATCCCCAGGCCGACCTGGCGGGCCGGGCCGCTGACACGTGAGATCAGCTCCGCGTCATCGGTCACGAGCATCAGATACACGTCGATCACCCCAGAGCAGACACACCATCATATCGTCACGATGGCTTCAGTCTTGCGAAACTTCGACGCCAACGATCATCAGTTTGGCCGCTTGATGAACGTTCTGGCAGATGCGCGCCGCATCACGGAGCCCGCCCATCCAACCCACCAGAGAAGCAAACCAGATCTGCTGCAACAGATCGGCGATGACCCGAGCCCGCTCCGGAGAGACGGGGCGTGCATCGTCCGCATCGACGATGGCTTCTGTGATGAGGTCGATGGTGCGGCTCTGGTAACGCAGCACCTTGTCTGCGATCGTCGGCTCGCCGCTGGCCGCGGCCCGAATCACTGCCCGGCTCAGCTTGGGCCGGCGCATCATGATGCCCGTGATCATCTCAAACAGCGCCGTCACCCGCTCAACTGGACCCGCTCCCGGTGGCGTCGCCAGAATCATCCGCTCTTCCATTCGACCGATCTCCAGGTCGATGGCGGCGACCAACATGTCTTCTTTGCTGCGGAACCGCTTGTACAGCGTGCCCAGGGCCACCCGGGCGTGGTTGGCCACGTCCCGAAGCCGAACCGCTTCATAGCCACCCTGCTCTGCGAGGGTGATGGCGGTCTCGACGATGCGCTCTGAACGTTCATCCATACCGCTTACAATAACGGTTCGACGCGTCGATATATAGAGCATCCGGATCGTTTGTGGATTCTATGTGTCGATCGTAGAGATTTTGTCTCCGCTTCACTAACATTGAAACATGTTTCGATCCGTGGTGTGATCAAAACCACGGGTTCCGAAGTGGACTCGCCTTCTCAGGAGCCGTTGAAGATCGATGAGTGTTTTGCCTCTGCTGACCGTTTTCTATGTGTTTGGGACCGCTGCTGCCGATGAGCCCGCGGTGGGATCAGACGGGACGGTGTCGATGCGGGTCATCTTGCCGGCATCCGAAGCGGAAGTGCGGGAACAACTCAACAGCGCTGAGAAAGCGACGGCGCTCGTCGGGGCCGCCACCATCATCTCACGTGAGTCGGCGGGGCCGTGCGAACGGCTGACCTATCAGACCCCCGGCATGATGAGCCCGCTTACCTATGTCGCCTTGCGCTGCCCGACCGAAGCGGGCTGGAAGGAGACGCTGGAAAGCTCTGAGCATTTCCAGGACAACGAATCCGAGTGGCAGCTGCGTGAAGTTGACGGCGGCACAGAACTTCGCTACCGCGTCCGTGTCCGGCTCAGCAATATGCCGGTGGGGCAGGGGCTGGTCAATTCTCGGGTCGCACAGTCCATGAAACACGCCATCGAACGGCTGGAAGAGCGACTGTCCCAGATGTTCTGAGCGATCCCGCTGGTGCCTTGAGCGAACGTGTGGCTGCTCTGTGTGCGCGCTCTGGGCGGCAGAGTGGTAGACTCCCTCCACAATACCGGTAATAGGCCTCGGTCTTGAGCCGTACCGGCTACACGCGACTGTGTTGGAGTCCCCATGAGCAGCTTTCTCAGAGCGTTGTCCAAGATCGGACTGGTAGAGCTGGATGAGTCCGATCTGCAGAAAGCGCGCGCCCGTGAAGCAAAGCGCGCAAACAATGCCCCCGATGCCCCCGATGAGGATGAGATCGAACGTATCCTCCGGGAATCGCGCACTGCGCTGGACGCCGCCGAAGGCGCCAGCCAGGAAGCCGCCGCTCCGACCCCCAAACCGACCCCCAAACCGAGCACCGCACCGCCGCCCGCCCCGGTCCGCGCCAACAACACGGTCAGCGATGCAGACATCGACGCCGTCATCGGGGGGCGGAACCTGGAGACCATCTACACTGAGGCCAACATCCCCGCCGCCCCCTACCCCGTTGAGAAGCTCCTCAAGGTGCTTGAGGGGCTCCAGGCGATGCCGCCGCAGTCCCGGAAGATGGCCATCCTGGCCATGGACGCCGCCGATGACAACTGGAGCATGGCTGACGTGATCCTCGACGCGCAGCGCAAGAGCCGCGCCCTCCGTCAGGAGCAGTCCCGGCTCTCCAGCGTCCTGAACGCCGCTGAGAAGCAGGCCGCCGATGACCTCGCCGCGGCGGAAGAGTATCAGCAACAAGCCACCGCCACCATCCGCGAACAGATCACCCAGCTTGAGGCGATGCTGGAGCAAGAACTCAAAGAGATCAGCGAGCGAAAGGCGGCCATCCAACAGCGCGTCGAGAACGCGCGACAAGCCACCCAGCGCGAAGGGGCGCGCCTCGACCAGGAGATCGAACGCATCTCTCTGGTGCCCATCACTTTCGGGGACTCTGGCGAAGGTTAGCCGACCCCACCCCCCTCTTCTGACTTTTCACGACGAACATCTGGAGAACGCAGAGATGGCCAAACTCACGCCCCTCGCGAAGGGACTGATCGCTGTCACCATCCTCGCCGTCACCGCCGCTGCTGCCTGGCAGCTCGGCGTCAAGGACCTGGTGCTGGGCGGCAACAGCACGGACCCGGTCACCGACAACACCAACAATACGACCGACAACAACGGCGGCCTGTTTGGCAATAGCGGGAACGGTGGCCTGTTCGGCGGCGATACGCCCAAGGGTCCCCTCGGCAGCCCGGACAACCCCCTCAAGGTCAGCATCGTCAGCTTCCATGGCTACGCCCCCGCGCTGGTCGCCAACGGCAGCTCGCTGAAGACCCAGCCCGGCTCCCTGTTCGAGAAGAACGGCGTCAACGTGGAGTTCATCATTCAGGATGACATCCCCACCCTCGCCACGATCTTCTCCTCGGATACGGCGCACTGTGCGTGGCGGACCTCAGACTTCTGGGCCCAGGAGCACCCCAACCTCCGCAACGCCAACTATGACGCCAAAGCCGTCGTCATCGTGGACAACACCCAGGGCGCTGACGCGGTCATCGCCAGCGACCCCAACATCCAGTCCATCGAAGACCTCGCCGGCAAGAGCGTCGCCCTGCTGGAGTTCACGCCGAGCCATGGCATGGTCATCGACGCCATCGAGAACTCCAGCCTCTCCAAGCGGCGAAAGTCCAGCATCGAGCTGAAGTACATCAACGTCGATGAGGGGACCGCCGGCGTCCGCGCGGCCCTCGAAGCCGGCGCCGTCGACGCCGCGGCCCTGTGGGACCCCGACCTCTCGTTGGCCCTGAAGAACACCAACGCACACGTCATCTACTCGACCAAGACCGCCACCAACCTCATCTACGATGTCATGGTCTGTGACACCCGGTTCCTCGATGACCCGACCAATGAGAACGCGTTCAAGGGCTTCGTCGCCGGATGGATGGCCGGCGTCGACGCCGCCGAAGCCAACCCCGACGTCGCCGTGGACGCCCTCATCAAGACCCAGGAGTTCTTCGAGCTGCTCGCCAAGGAGCAGGGCCGGGACTTCGTCGAGGAGCTGTTCGGCAACCTCGTCTGGACGGGCCTCGAAGACAACGCCCGCATCCTGGGCATGGCCGGCGGCACCAACCACTATGAGCGGGTGTATCGCAAGTTTGACGGCATCTATCGGGGCGCTGGTGCGCTCGCAAACCCCAACTCCCCCGTCATCAACCCCCAGGAAAGCTTCGACTACCGCTTCATCAAGGGCCTCGTCGACCAGAACGCCACCGCCCAGGAAGAAGCCAAGAAGCCACAGTTCACCTTCTCTGATGAAGGCCGGCAGAAGGCCGCCTCTCGCGAAGCGCTCCTCACCAAGCCCGTCACCGTCAGCTTCAAGACCGGCTCCGCAGAGCTGAGCAAGCGCTCAGAGCGGACCATCGACGAAGAGATGGTCACCATGATCGAGAACAACGGCAACGCCTACTTCGAAGTCAGCGGGAACACCGACTCCACCGGCTCCCGGTCCACCAACATGCGCCTCTCCAAGCAGCGCGCCACCGCCGTCGTCGACTACCTCATCAATGAGTGGGAGTTCGAGCGGGAGCGCTTCGTCGTCGTCGGGAACGGTCCCGATAAGCCCCTGTGCGACGAGAAGAGCCACGAGGCCGAGGGGCTGACCCTCGATGAGTGTCGGTCGAGCAACCGCTCCACCCGCCTCGCCATCCTCTCGAACACCAACTGATCGTCCGATGTGGAACCCCTACCAGCCGCTGTCCTCGTCCGGCCGCATCCAGCTCGGCGTCGGCTCCGTGTTCATGGTGCTGCTGCTGTGGTCGGCGCTGTCGGGCTTCGGCGTCATCAGCCCCGACCGGCTGCCCACCCCGTGGGGCATCCTCGGCGCCATGGGGCGGCTGGCCTGGAGCAGCGAACCCGTTGAGGTCGAGGACGAAGTCCCGCTGCCCCGATCCGCTATCGCCGGACAGATCGCCCAGGGCGAAGCCCTCGAAGAAGCCCGCTGCCCCCAGGCCTGTGAGCCGCTGCTCGGCTCCCCGGACTCCCTCCAGGACATCGAGTGTGAGGTCGACTGGACCGACCCTGAGGCGCCAGAAGGGATCCTGTGGTGCCACGCCCGGACCTCTGGCGGCTCCAGCCCGCTGCTCCGCGCCACCCTCTGGTCGACCGGCCGCGTCTTCCTCGCGGGGATCCTCGTCGTGCTCGTCGGCGCGCCCATCGGCATCATGATGGGCGCGAGCACCCGGGTCAACGCCATGCTCTCCCCGCTGGTCGACCCGTTCCGATCAGCGCCCATCGTCGCCGTCAGCCCCATCCTGGTCATCTGGTTCGGCATCGGCGAGACGATGAAGATCATCTTCCTGATGCTCGGCGCGATCGTATACTTGATCCCCATGGTTCGGGATGCGATCCAGGCCGTCCCGCAGACGTATTGGATCAGCGCGCGGGATCTGGGGGCGACCCCGTTTGAGGCGATCCGGCACTCGGTGCTGCCGATGGCCATGCCCCGGATCGCCGACGCGGTGATCGTCAGTGTTTCGATCATGTGGACGTATATTACCGTCGCCGAGTACGTTGATCCGGGCGTCGGGTTGGGGCAGCTCATCCAGAACGCCCGCCGGTTCTCGGCGATGGATCAGGTATTCGCCGGGATTATCGTGATCATCGGGTTAGCCTTGATCACCTATCAGGGGCTGACGTGGCTGAAGCGGACGCTATACCCCTGGGAGAGTGAGGTTTAGTCGTGAGCGAGGAGATCTCTGTAGAGCTGCGCGGTGTCACGCAGGAATACCCCGCCCCGGATGGGGACGGTGTGATCCGCGTGGTCGAAGACATCAACCTGCGCATGGACAGGCCGGGCATCTATATGCTCCTTGGCCCCTCGGGTTCGGGGAAGTCCACCATCTTGAAGATGATGGGCGGGGTGCGGCCCATCGGCGTCAAGACCCCCACCGCCGGTGACGTGCTCATCCATGGCCAGCCCTGCCATGGACCCCACGATGACGCGGTCATGGTGTTTCAGCGGTACGCCAACCGGCCCGATCTGTCGGTGCGGGACAACGTGGCCTTCCCGTTCCGGTTGGGGCTGTGGCGCAAGCGGATCTCCAAGGCGGAGCAGAGAGAACGCGTCGACGATATCCTCGAAGCAGTCGGGCTCGCCGATAAGGCTGCGCTGCGCCCCAGCCAGCTGTCCGGGGGCCAGAACCAGCGCGTCGCCCTCGCCCGGGCCCTCGTCCTCCAGCCCAAGGTCCTGCTGATGGATGAACCCTTCGGCGCCCTTGATGCACAGACCCGTGAAGAGATGCAGCACCTGCTGGTCGAGCTGTTCAACCGCCAGCCCTGTATCATCGTCTTCGTCACCCACGACGTGACCGAAGCGTTGCTGCTCGGCGATCGGGTGATCGTGCTGTCGACCCGGCCGGCCCGGGTGGCGCTGGACTTCCCCATCACAGAGGTTCGGCCCCGGTCCGCGCTGTGGCAGCGGTCGACAGAAGCCAACCAGATGCAGGAGCGCGTCCTGGAGCAGCTTCATGCGTCGTCTGCGGGTAAGGGCCAGGTCCGGGTGACCGTGTGAGCACGCGCGAAAAAGTATGGGAGCCCGATAAAGAAGAAAGCATCTCGTATCTGCGTGAGATGCTCGCTCACCCCACCAACATCTATGGGTTGTTCGGCACCCTCCTGCTCGCCGCCCTGTTGTCCTTTCCGTTGGGGTTGGGCTTCGCGATCATCCCGGTGCTCTTCTTCGCCGCCTTCGAGGCGATCGCCGCCCTGTTTATCCCCTCGTCCCCGGTGTTCCAGGAGATGATCAACCGCAAGAAGCGGCGGGAGCGGCGGGAGAAGATCCGATCACACTATGTCGAAGAGATCCAGCGCCGTGAGCCGGATGGGCAGTTTCACTGGAAGGCGTACCATCGGATGCGGGAGCGGGTGCAGTCCCTCACTGAGATCGCCGACAACCGCCAGACCTCGCTGTCGGATCGGGACGTCGAGCGCCTCGATGACGCCACGGTGGACTATCTCAGCCTCTGGTTGGCCTGGCTGGTGATGGCCGAGCGGTGGAAGAACGTCGACGAAGAGGGCATCGAGAAGCGTGTCCGCGCCATCGACAAGCAGCTCGAGAAGACCACCAAGGCCGTCGAGAAGAAGCGGCTGACGAAGGCGAAGAGCGACCTGGAGCGGATCTTGAAACGCCGTGAGGGGTTGTGGGGCCGCGCGACCGAGGTGGAGGCCAAGATGCTCGCCATGACCGATACCCTCGAAGAGGTGTATCAGCGCGTCATCACCAACCCCAACTCTGGAAACGCCGCGACAGAGCTGCAGTCTGCCGTGGAGCGCATGCGGGTCGAGGAAGAGATCGACTTCGCCGTTGACGCGGAACTCAACGATCTGCTGTCCGGTTCGAGCAAGAAGAAGAAGGGCCAGCAGGCCGCCGCTCAACAAGCCCGCAGCGTATAGGCGCCCCTCAAACACGCGCCCACCTCTGGCTTGCAGGTGGGCGCGCATCGATGATGTGTTGGGGAGGGTTATTCCCAGCTGTTGAGGATGTAGGTGACGCCTGCGGCGCTGGTGGTGCCGCCGTCGGCGCCATATGCGCCGATGATGAGGTCGGGGTTGCCGTCGCCGTCGAAGTCGCCGGGCATGAGGACCGAGTAGCCGGCGTAGTTGGTGGCGTCTTCGCCGGTGAGCTTGACGGGGGCGGTGCTGAGTGAGGCGTCCCCGGAGACCGGCC
>JBCBLB010000777.1:0-4283 GCA_038520555.1 Myxococcota bacterium
CGGTCATGGCAACCGTCTGTCACCCCGCCGGGTGGGGTGGATACAGACAGACGGTTGCCATGACCGCCATGGGCGTGATTTGGAATCAACCGTTCGCCGCATTACCCCGGCTCATCGTGATGGTTCTTGAAAGAGCGAATTCGAGCACCGCTGCAGTGCTCGGCAACATGAGGTTGCAGAAGCGAAACGCAGAGCCAGCTTACCACAGAGAGGGGTCCCCTGCGGAGAAGCCCTGGTTCATCGTTCAGAATCGTGAAAGAGTTCGCCAGGTGGGATGACGCGCGCGATCCGGGCGTCATCAGATGCGCTTGAGGGCGTCGAGCCATGCCCGCTTGAGCTTCTTCTTGTCCATGCTGACGTGGTCGGCGTGTCCTTGGTTGAGGTTCCGCTTCTTCATCGTGAAGCCGGTGTGGGGCGGCTTGAGCATGTCAGAGGAGACCTGCTCGATGAGGCCGGGCATCGCCAGGGCCAGCTCATCGTCGGGCAGCTTCTTGAGCTGGGCGTCGAGGGTCCTGGCCAGGGCTTTCCGCAGGGTCGCGTGCTTCTTCTGGTTGACCTCGACGGTGGCGGTGCGATCGGTGGCGCCGAACTTCGCATGGGCCTTGTCCTCCGCCCGGATCAGGATCGCCTCAGCGAGCTGGGTGTAGTCGACCGGCTTGCCCTCATCGATCTGGCGCCTGACCTCATCGACTCTGGTGTCCCGCGCCCAGTTGGCGCTGTTGCCTCGGGTGGCCTCCTCCAGCTGGTCTGCGGGGGTTGAGACCACCAGGCCGGTCGTCTCCAGGATCAGACCGCGGAGCTTGTCGCCGGAGATCTCCCCCGCGAGCATCTCTGGCGTCAGGCTCGCCGCCAGCCCCCGACGAACGGCGGCAAGCTTCGCCTCGAAGGAGTCCCGGTCCTGGTCTTTGAAGTCATAGACGCTGGGGTCATAGGCGAAGGAGACCCCCTCTGGCAGCGTCGGCTCGCCAAAGCGCATCGCCAGCTCTGCCTTGACGCGTGCCATCAGGGTGTCGAGGTCCAGGTCGCCCTTGCTGCTGTCCAGCCGGGTCGGCGGGGCGGTGGGCAGCCCTGGCGGATCATCGTGAAGCGCGTCATCGAGTGCAGTGTTGTCGATCCGGGCCCGCAGCGCCTTATAGTCGTCGTCTTCCCTGGCCTTGTCGGCGACGTCTTTGGCGAAGTTGCCGAAGAAGGCCATCAGGTTCGGCGCATAGCGGGCGACGACGTCGCCGCCATATTCGGCGATGAGCTGTGGGACGCTGACGATGAACTCCTGCAGCAGCTGCAGATCCCCGCCGCGCCTGGCGTAGACGTCCATCCGACCGCAGATCCGATCCTTGATCCGCGCCTCTGCCTCGTCGGTGATGCTCATCATGTTCATCAGCTTGACGTCGGCGACGATCGCATTTTTGTACCTCAGGAGGGCGTCGTCGTCTCCCTCTGGGCAGGGGATGGTCTCTTCGCCATACATCTTCCGGGTGATCATGTGGGTCATCTCATGGATGAGGGTCCCCTCCATGGGGTCTTTGTCGGGGTTGCCCGACATCAGGAAGGTGTTGGCCTTCTCGTCGTATCCGCCCTGGCCGCCGGTCTGCCAGGTCGGGGCGGCGAACAGCCGCCCGGTGTTGGGCGCGTCGGCGGCGAAGATCCGCACCCCGCCCTCCGCTGGCGGGTTGCGCGGCTGCATCGCGTCGATGGCGGCCATCTCCAGGATGGGGCGGAGCGCCTCGTCGGCATACATCCGCTCATACTTCTTGCGGATCTCTGGCATCAGCTCGGGCTTCTCCGCCAGGGTCGCCTTCATGAGAATGTCGACGATCGAGGCTGGATCGTCGGGCATGTCAAACTCCGGGCTGGCCTTGTCTTTGTCGTAGAAGATCTTCTCGACGCCGGTCTTGGTGGATGCCAGACAGGTCTGGTAGGCGCTCCAGCCGCGATCGTCCTCCAGGGAGGTGTCCGCGCCGCCGTCGATGAGCTGCTCCGCGGCGTGATCGATGCCGTTGAGGGCGGCGTAGTGAAGCGGCGTCTTGCCGGAGGTGTTCTGTTTGTCGAGGTCAGCGCCGGCGTCGATGAGGTGCTTGAGGCCAGCGGCCTGGCTGTCGGCCTGCTGCTTGCGGCCTGCTGCGCCGGCGAAGTCCCGCTTCTCCAGCACCAGGTGAACCGGGGTGTTGCCGTTCTCATCCGCCTCGTCGAGCATGCTGTCATCAGACTTCAGGATCTCTTCGATGGCGTCTGTATTGTTGGTAATCGCCGCATAGTGAAGCAGCGATCGATCGGCGCTGTCTTTGACCTTGAGCAGCGCCGGGTTGGCCTTGATGTAGGCTTCAAGCGTCGCCTTCGCGTCTCTCTGAGCCGTCTCCAGCTCATCGAGTTTGTCTGAGATCGTCTGCTCCAGCGCCCGAACCCGTTCGGCGTCGACCGGATCCTGCTGCTTCGCGCGTGTGAGGAACCGCTCTGCATCCTCGATGGCGCCCCGCAGCTCGCGCTCCGGATGAAGCAGGGCGTCCTTCATCGAGTCGAAGCGGATCTGCTGTAGGCGCCCCTGCAGCGCGTCATGCATCGCGTCGTCAGAGGCGAAGCTGGAAACGTCGACCCCTTTGACGGCCGCTTCGAGCTTCCGGATCTCTTCTTTGGAGGGCATCCCGCGAAGGCGCTTGTCTTCGGTGTCCGACTTGAGCGTGCCGCCTTCGACCTTGAGGGCCGTCATCCCATACAGCTGGCTGAAGCCGGGGACGCCGCCGGGGTGGGTGTTGGAGTGGGCGGCGCCGACATAGGTGAGGATCTTCTTGCCGGGGTTGTCTTCCCTCGCCTGGTCGATGACCCGCATGGCCACTTCGTTCATCAGGGCGACCCGGTTCTCGTACTTGAGCATGCCGTCCCGGGTCTTGGCCTCCGCGTCGTTGATCCCGAAGACCTTGAGCTTGTCGTCGTCTTCGTCGATGGCCGCGTTGAGGTCGCGGACCTTCTCAAGGAGCGCGACGACGTCAGGGAAGCCCTTGGCCCGTTCATACAGCGGGCCGTCCAGCGCCGTGCCCAGGGGCGAGGTGATGAAGCGGTTGATGAGGGGCTGATCCTTGACGTGCAGCTCCTCGATGAAGAACAGGTCGATGCCGCCGTGCCCCTCCGCGTCGAGCAGGTCCAGCATCATCTGGCCGCGATCCATGTCTTCATGGGAGCCCCCCAGCGAGATGCCGACCGGGTTGCTGTCGATGATGGCCTGGAGGTTGTCTTGATCGCTCAGGTGGTCGTCGAGACCGGGGGCGTCGTCAGGCGGGTCCTGATACTCCCGATCGCGGAGCCCGTCGCGGGCCTCATCCAGGATCTCCTGCTTGTGCTCCTCCCAGCCGTCGACCTTTCCGATGGCTTTGTACTGGTCGCGGCCGGTACCAGAGACGTCTTTGCCGTCTTTGTCCTTGCTGATGAACAGCTTCAGGATGGTGTAGATGTCGTCGCGGAGCACCTTCTCCAGCACCGGGGCATAGACGTAGAGGTCCTCGCCGACGTAGTCATGGATCTTGAGGGTCTTCGCGGCGTCGTCGAAGACGATGTTCTCATCCCCCGGATCGGCGGCCTTCACGGCGTCATAGAACAGCGCGTAGCTGTCCTCGGTGAGATCGTCTTTGAGCGCCTTCATGCTCTCGTAGCTGAATTCGTATGTGACCACTGTGCTGTCCTTGTCCTGCGATGGCCGGTGGGATCAGCCCAGGTGGCCGACGACCTGGGTGAGGGCCTCAGAGAGGCGCTGTTGAATTCCGGTGTCGAGGTAGGGGTTGTTGTCGATGTGGGTGACCAGCGGCGCGTTGCTGACGAAGGCCTGGTATTGACGGGCGATGGCGAGGGCGCGGCCCGCAGCGGCGCGCCGCGCAGGCCCATCGGTGGCGCTGAGCGCCTCATCGAGGGCGTCCGTCAGCCCCTTGTTGAAGGCGTCGAGGGCCGCGTCCAGCCGCGCCGCTGCGGCGCTCTCATCGGGTTCCTCTTCAAGCACCGCGCGGCGGAGCGCCTGCAGCCGCTCATGAGAGCGCTTCTTGGCGAAGTCCCAGGCGAGCAGCGCCTTTCGATAAGAGACGTCCGCGCTCGGCTCTGGATCCGGGGCGATGGTGCGGCTACTCTGAAGCAGGGCCTTGTCGGTGGCGTTCATCGACTGACCGCCACCGGGAAACGGGTCACTGCCGACATAAAACAGCTCAGCGAGCTGGCGACGGGCCTCTCCCAGGGCCGGATCGTCTGGGTCCGCCGATCCCATTCGCTCGATCTTATCGGTGAGTTCGGCGATCTGCTCTTCGATC
>JBCBLB010000441.1:0-8326 GCA_038520555.1 Myxococcota bacterium
TGGATCGCGCGCCAGACTTTCTCCGGCGTCGCGGGCATGTCGATGTTGGTGATCCCGTACTCGGACAAGGCGTCGACGACGGCGTTGATGACCGCCGGGGGGACGCCGATGGCGCCCATCTCACCGCAACCCTTCGAGCCCAGGGGGTTGTGCTCGCAGTGGGTGATGTGGTGGTCGATCTGGTAGAACGGAAGGTCAGCGGCCCGCGGCATCGTATAGTTCATATATGAGCCGGTCAGCAGCTGGCCCTGGTCGTCGTAGACGGTCTGCTCCAACAATGCCTGGCCGATGCCCTGCGCAAGGCCGCCGTGGATCTGCCCTTCCACGATCATCGGGTTGATGATCCGGCCGACGTCCTCCACCGCGGTGACGTTGACCACCGTGGTCACGCCAGTGTCCGGGTCGATCTCCACCTCGACGATGTGCGCGCCCGCCGGGTAGGTGAAGTTGGTCGGATCGTAGAAGGCCGTCTCGTCGAGACCAGGCTCCAGACCTTCCGGGTAGTTGTGCGGGACGTACGCCGTCAGCGCGATCTCACCGAAGGTCTTGCTCTGGTCGGTGCCGGTGACCGAGAACTTGCCGTCCTCGAAGACGATGTCGGCTTCGTTGGCTTCCAGCAGGTGGGCGGCGATCTTCTTGCCCTTGGCGATGATCTTGTCGCAGGCCTTGTACAAAGCCGAGCCCCCAACGGCCAGCGAGCGCGAGCCGTAGGTGCCCATCCCAAACGAGATCTTCGAGGTGTCGCCGTGGACGACCTCGACGCTGTCGACGCTCACCCCAAGGCGCTCGGCGATGATCTGGGCGAAGGTGGTCTCATGGCCCTGGCCGTGGCTGTGGGTGCCGGTGTAGATGGTCACCGAGCCGGTCGGGTGGACCCGGACGCTGCCGGACTCATACAGGCCCGCCCGTGCGCCGAGGGCGCCGGCCACCTGGCTGGGCGCCAGGCCGCAGGCCTCAACATAGGTGGACATGCCGATGCCACGAAGCATGCCGCGGGTCTTGGCTTCGGCCTTCCGGGCAGAGAATCCGTCCCAGTCCGCAAGCTCCAGCGCCCGATCCAGGGTGCCGTGGTAGTCGCCGCTGTCGTAGGTCAACGCCACCGGCGTGGCGTAGGGGAAGGCGTCGGTCGGGATGAAGTTCTTCCGCCGGATCTCGACCCGGTCGATGCCCGTCTCCCGTGCGCAGGCGTCCACAAGACGCTCGATGAGGTACAGCGCCTCCGGGCGGCCCGCGCCGCGGTATGCGTCCACCGAGACCGTGTTCGTAAACACCGCCTGAACGTCGACATAGATCGCAGGCGTCGTGTAGCAGCCCGCCATCAGCGTGCCGTACAGGTAGGTCGGCACCGCCGCAGAGAAGGTCTGCAGGTAGGCGCCCAGGTTGGCGACCGTGTTCACCCGAAGGCCCAAAAAGCGACCCTCTGCGTCCAGCGCCATCTTGGCGTGGCTGACGTGGTCGCGGCCCTGGGCGTCGGTGACGAACGCCTCCGATCGCGTCGCCGTCCACTTGATCGGGCGCTTGACCCGGCTGCTCGCCCAGACCAGCGCGGTCTCTTCGTTGTACAGGAAGATCTTGGAGCCGAAGCCGCCGCCAACGTCCGGGGCGATAAGCTTGAGCTTGTGCTCCGGGATGCCCAGAACAAACGCGCCCATCAGAAGCCGGGCGAGGTGAGGGTTCTGGCTGGTGGTGTACAGCGTGTACTCTTCTGCGTTGACGTCGTAGCTGGCCAGCGCCGCACGCGGCTCGATGGCGTTGGGGACGAGCCGCTGGTTGATGAGGTCGATCGAGACCACATGAGCTGCGTTCTCAAAGGCCGCTTCAGTGGCCGCTTTGTCGCCAAGTTCCCAGTCGTAGCACATGTTCTTCGGCGCCTGCTCCCAGATCTGGGGGGCGTCGTCGCTCATCGCGTCCGCGGTGTGGATGACCGATGGGATGGGGGTGTAGTCCACATCGACGTTCAAGGCCGCTTCCTGCGCCTGCTGAAGCGTCTCTGCGATGACCACAGCGACCGGATCGCCCACATGGCGAACCCGGCCATGGGCCAGGATCGGGTGCGGGGGCTCGATCATCGGCGAGCCGTCCTTGCTATGGATCTGCCAACCGCAGATCAGCCCGCCAACACCGCTGTCTGCGACGTCCTGGCCGGTGAAAATCGCCACGACGCCCGGCATCGACTGGGCGTCTTCCACGTCGATGCCAACAATCTCGGCGTGGGCGTGAGGGGAGCGGACGAAGACCGCGTAGGTCTGGCCGTGAAGGTTGATGTCGTCGGTGTAGCGGCCCTTACCGGTGATGAACCGACGATCTTCCTTCCGCTTCACTGAGACGCCGATGCCACCTGCGACCTCTTCGGTGGGATTGCTCTCGGTGGGATTGCTCTCGTTGGTGTTGCTCATGACTACTGCTCCCGCATGACTTTGGCGGCGTTCTGGACGGCCTTGATGATGTTGTGGTAGCCCGTGCAACGACAGAGGTTCCCCTCAAGCCACTCACGGACCGTGTGCTCATCCGGATCCGGATTCTGTTGGAGCAGATCGAGCGAGCTCATGATCATGCCCGGCGTGCAATAGCCACATTGAAGGCCATGCTCTTCCTTGAACGCGGCCTGGAGCGGGTGGAGGCTGCCGTTCTCCAGCCCCTCCACCGTGCGCACCGACGAGCCGTTCGCTTCCACCGCCAGCATCGTGCAAGACTTCACCGAGACACCGTCGACGATGACCGTGCAGGCGCCGCACTGGCTCGTGTCACAGCCGATATGGGTCCCCGTCAGGCCCATGTTGTTGCGCAAAAATTCAGACAAGAGCGTACTGGTCGGTACATCCAGCGACACGTCTTTCTGGTTGACGTTGACCGTAATATGAGCCATTTCCCATCCTGTTCGGTGAGAGGGTTTGCAGCAGGGGAGCACATAGACTCCGCCCTCCGATTGTCTACATTCTGGGACATCCGCGTCAAGCTGCCCATCCCTCGGCAGACCCCGCTGAGCCGACATCTTGCGCCAGTAACGCCCATCAGCCTCAACCGTTTTTTTCATCCACTGTGTACACCGATGTCTCACTCTCGGGGCGCACTCCCGGCGACGCGATGCGCAGATAAACCCAGAAGACATCTGACCCCGACAAGCCGGAGAGACCGTCACGATGAGCAGCCTGTTTTCCGATCACTACAACGCCGCACACGATCTGCTGGGACGAAACCTGACCCCCGCTCGAAGGAACCTTGTCGCCTATATCGATAAACATGGATCGCATACGTACGCCCAACTCTCTGAACGCGCCGGGCGCTTCGCTGGCGCGCTTCGCGCCCTCAGCGTCCTTTCCGAGCAGCGGGTCGCTCTATGTCTATCCGACACCATCGATTTCCCCGCCACCTTCCTCGGCGCCATTCAACACGGTGCCGTTCCCATCCCCCTCAACACCCGCCTCACCACAAAAGACTACACCTACATCCTCGCGGACAGCCGCACCACCGCCCTCGTCGTCTCTGCAGACCTCTACCCCCGCTTCGCGCCCGCCCTCTCCCAGCTCCCTCATCTCAACCACGTCATCCTCTCCGGTGGGATCGCCGAAGGGCATCTCACCCTCGACGAACTCCTCGCGCAGGCTGAGCCCTCCACGGACTTCGCCGACACCCGCCGCGATGACATGTGCTTCTGGCTGTATACCTCTGGGACCACCGGACAACCCAAAGGGGTCGTACACGCCCAGGACCACCTGATCCAGACCGCCCACCTCTATGCCATCCCCATCCTCGGCCTCGTCGCTGAAGATGTGGTGTATAGCGCTGCGAAGCTTTATTTTGCTTACGGGCTCGGGAACGCGCTGACCTTCCCCATGGCCGTCGGCGCCACCACGATTCTCCTGGAAGGGCCCCCCACGCCCGCGGCCATCGGTCATGTGTTTCGCGAACACCAGCCGACGGTGTTCTATGGGGTGCCCACCCTCTATGGGATGCTGCTCGCCAACAAAGACCTGCTGCCTGACAAAGACGCGCTCACCTTGCGGGCGTGTACCTCCGCCGGTGAGGCCCTCCCACCCGAGCTGCTTCGGCGCTGGAGAGAACGCACCGGCGTCGAGATCCTCGATGGGTTGGGATCGACGGAGGGGCTGCATATCTTCTTGTCGAATCGTACCGGGGACGTACGGCCCGGCGCGTCCGGACGGCCCGTCCCCGGATATGCGCTGCGGATCGTCGATGATGACGGGCAGCCCGTGCCGGTTGGGGAGATGGGGAGCCTGGAGGTCAGCGGACCCACCACCGCGATGATGTATTGGAACCAGCGGTCGAAGACCAAGCGAGTCTTTCGTGGACCGTGGATGCGCACAGGCGACAAGTATCGACAGGATGAAGAGGGGTACTTTTATTATGAAGGACGATCCGATGATTTGATGAAGGTCGGTGGCATCTGGGTCAGCCCCTTTGAGGTGGAGAGCACCCTGATCGAACACGACGCCGTCCAAGAGTGCGCCGTCGTCGCACACCCAGACCATGACGGGCTGATCAAGCCGAAGGCGTTCGTGGTCCTCGCCGCTGGGCATGCGCCCTCAGACGACCTCGCGGCGGCGCTGAAGGACTTCGTCAAGCAACGGCTGGCGCCCTTCAAGCGGCCACGTTGGGTCGCGTTCCTCGATGAGCTGCCGAAGACTGCGACCGGGAAAATTCAGCGGTACAAGCTTAGAATCGATTGAGGGCTACAGCGTGACCAGCGTGAAGTAGTAGCACATCTCTTCGTTGGTGCGTTCCCCGAAGCTGGTGTCCTGGGGTTCGTCGAAGTACCGATCGGGGTTGGACGTCGAGTTGTTCCAGGTGCAGCTGAACTCGAGGGTGTCGCCCCGGTTGAAGGGAACCGGCTCAGAGAACATATAGGTCATCTGGTTGTCGAAGTCGTAGTCCCCAGCGACCAGGCAGGTCTCGGTCCCGTCTTCGTGAATGATCTTCGCGTCGAATCGTCTCCCCAGGACATGCATATGGGGGAACGTGCCCAGGATATCGCCGTCGGTGAAGGTGTTGGTCAGCGACTCGGTGGTCTTGAAGTTGTCGTCGCCGGCGGGGATGATGAAGCTGTAGTCGGCGATGGGCGCCATCAACACCTGGGTGTCGACTTCATCGGTCGTCTTGAAGGCGTAGCCGGACTGATCCGACTGGGTGCCGTCGTCTGCGGCGGCGTAGTAGTGCATCTGGAGGACGACGGCCTGGTTGGCGCCGACGAGCATTCCGGCGTCATCCGGGAACTCGACGGGCAGCATCCCAGGCGCCCAGGCGCCGATCATGCCCGTGGTGACGTCAGGCCCCATCCCGTCGATGCAGTTGACGCCGTTGGGATCGCGCATCGCGTCGGTGATCCGGTTTTGGCTCAGGGTGAACAGGACCGCGTGATGAACCAGCGCGTTGTTGCCGATCACCGGGGCCATTGAGGTGATGTAGAACGCCTCATCGGTGGGCTTGTCCAACAGGAAGCACCGATACTCGTTGCCAGGGTTGACGGTGTCCTCAAACGTCGGCGTATAGGCCGCCGGCATCATCATCACCATGTCCGGATCAGACAGCTCGCCTGAGATGGGCTCGAGGGTCGGCGCGTCTGCGGGATCGCCCATGGGCATATCCGCTGCGATCCAGGCTTCCAGTACATCACGCTCGTCCGGAGAGATGGTCAACGCGTCTGAGCCGACGTAGTCGTTGCAACCCGGGTCCGCCGCAGCAGGCGGCATCCGCCCGGCATCGATCGACGCCAGCATACTGGGCGCGAAGGACGTCAACAGGTTCGTATCCGTGAAGTCCCCAACCCCCAGACCGTCTTCGACATGGCAGCGGGTGCAGTGCTTCTCCAGCAGGGGCTGGACATCCGCATAGTACGTCACCGAATCGGTCGAAGACTGCCCGTCATCGCGGCCATCGATCTGATCGGCGGGGTCACAGGCGATCAGAGAGAGAAGGATCGTCCACATAAAAACTCCATCAGGTCTTCATCAACCTTCGGAGTGTAGCTTACTGTTGTTCGCTCTCGTCCGCGACGATGTCCCTCCAGTGCCGTCGATATGCCCGACGAACCTCACAAGCACGCGCGTTTGGGCGAACGTGACCGTATAGCAACATCACCGTTCGCTGGTCGAGCGGTGGCAGGCGCGTCGCGGTTCCGATCGCCTGGTGGGTCTCATAGAAGACACTCTGTGGAAACAACGGGGAGTCGTTCATCAGCCCCAACGACTGGGTCATCTCTTCGAGCAGGAAGTGCGCCATCATCGCGTCGTCGCGGATCCGATCTTCGGCGATGAGGATGATCGCGTGGTCGATCTGCCCTTTTCCATCCCAGAAAACCCAGAACAACCCCAGGTTGCCCGGGATGTAGGAGAACCCCTCGCGTTCGGCGATCGCCGGCAGCTCATCGAGGGGCGCGAAGTACAGCCTCATGTCCGCCTTCGCCGGATCCGCGACGCGGTCGATGCGCAGGCCCGCCGCAGTGTCCAGCAGGCCGCTCAGCTCGTCGGCGACCTGTGCGACCATCTCACGGTGTCTGGGCGTGCCGCCGATCACGCTCAGCTGTGGGGGGGTCACCCAGCGGACGATACGCGATCGCCCGGCCCCGCCGAATTCGCTGCGCATCATCACCGAGAGGACATGTGACCGGGTGCGGCTGCGCTCCCCGGCATGCGCCACCAACAGCCCGCCCAACAAAACCGTCCACAGCATCATTGGGGAACATCCGCGGCGTCGACCAAAAGCTGCCAGTGGCCCGACAGCGACCAGGCCGCCTGTGACAGGTTGATGCGGTCGAGGGTGTCCTGGTCGGTGTGGTAGCGGCGGTACGGCTGCCGGGTGCACCACAGGGCGTCGGCGCCGCGGGCCTGGAAGGGGTAGTGGTCCGAGCTGGGGGTCAGCCCGGTCGTGGGAACCGCCGGCAGCCCCGCGTCATCCATGATGTCCGCCGCCTGCTCCGCCCAGCGTTCGTCGTTGGAGGCACACAGGTGCGTGCCTTCATCGGCCCAGGGGATGTCCAGGTTGATCACCTGATCGATGTCGGCGGACCAGTCGGGGTTGTCTTCTGCCCAGGCGAAGGCGCCCTGAAGGCCCTGCTCCTCGCCCGCTGTGGCCAGAAACAGCACGGATCGCCGTGGCGGCGGCGCCTGCGCCAGTCGGGCGGCCAGCTGGATGAGCATCGCCGTTCCCAGCGCATTGTCCGCCGCCGACTCTGATGGGTGCCAGGAGTCGTAGTGCGCCGTCACCGCGACCCAGCCGCTGCCCGTCCCCGCCACCACTGCGAGCAGGTTGTCCGAGACGTGGTCGACCAGCACATTGGCCTCCACCCGGATCGTGGCCGGCTCTCCCGCTGCGCTCCGCAGCGACGTCCCCGCCCGTGCGTCCACCGCGATCGCGGGCAGGCGGCTGCTCTCGAAGGTGTGCCCGACCTCGACCAGCAGCTCGCCTTCCTCCCCGGTCTCCTCGCTGACCCGGACCATCGCCACCGCGCCGCCCAGGCTGGCCTGGAAGAACTGATCCGCCCGCGAGCCGTCGTCGCTGCTGAACAACGCGATCTGGTCGGAGAAGTCGCTTGGTGCAAGCGCTGCGGTGAGCCCGTCGGTCGGTGGAGAGGGCGACAGCGGCTCTGCCTCCCAGGTTCGATCCCCCACGGTGATGCTGGCCGCGCCCGGCTGCCATGCGTCCCAGGTGAACGGGGCCCGCTCGATCCGATCGACGCCGGTGGCCAGCAGCATCTCCTCTACCGCGGCGGCAGCTTCGATCTCTTCAGGGGTGCCAGACATCCGTGGACCGATCGCCACCAGCCGCTCCACTGACGCGGTGAGGGCTGCAGTGGTCAATGGATCAGACGGTTCTTCCGTCGAAGACGGGTCGTCACCGGTACAGGCCAGCCAGAACAGGATCGTCGACATCCCTCTCAGTCTAAGCGAACCGCTCCTGCTGGTCGACCCGCCCTGTGACACGAAGATGACTGGACTGTGTCATAGTGGTGTGATGCAGTGGAGGAGAGGATGTTTGAAGCCGTCGACAGTCCCTATCTGGTCCCCTTCGATGGACGCTTCGCGCTGTCGAAGTGCTCGACCCGGCCGCCGAATGACGCCGGAGACAAAGACGCCCAGAGAGAACGGCTGAGCCGTCACATCGAAGACCTGACCGCGCTTCAGCGTCGCCTGTACGCTCAGGACCGCTGGTCGGTGCTCCTGGTCTTCCAGGCCATGGACGCCGCCGGCAAGGACAGCACCATCCGGGCTGTGATGTCCGGCATCAACCCTGCCGGGTGTCAGGTCTTCAGCTTCAAAAAACCGTCTGCGGAAGAGCGGGACCACGACTTCCTATGGCGGACCACAATACA
>JBCBLB010000036.1:0-26024 GCA_038520555.1 Myxococcota bacterium
CCGCGACACCGCTCCAGAGGTCGTCGAGATGGTCCGCTTCGGCAAGATGTTCGGCGCCCAGCGGGTCAACTATAAGCTGGCCAGCCTGGCAGATGGGACCGAGGAGACTGCGATTACAGAGCAACAACGCAGATGGCTCATTGACGACGGGCTGCCACGGGCCCGTGCGCTCGCCGAGACGCTGCAGGTCCACACCAACCTTGGCCTGTTCACCCGTCAGGTCGAGGCGGGCGGGCTGGTGACGGCGCCGATGTCCGAGATCGGCTGTTTCATGGGCTACGTCTACAGCCGAATCACGGTCGATGAGGACGTGCTGTATTGCTGTAATACCGAGGTGAAGGTGGGCTCTCTTCGCGAGCAGCCCTTCGGCGCGCTCTGGGCGGGCGAGCGGTGGCAGGCGCTTCGAGATCATCTTCGAGCTGGCCGGTTCTTCCGCGGCTGTGAGCGGTGTGGCAAGTTCGAGCAGAACGTCAAGTGGTCTGCGCGGGTGCGGGAGGAGCCTGGGCGCGGAAGAGCCACCTGATGGATGTTTCCTTCAGGGGTCGGACTTCGGCGTGGGGAGGGTGACCAGAAAGGACGCGCCGCGGTCGCTGTTCTCAAGGGCGATGTCGCCGCCCATATATTGAACGACCCGTCGGATGAGGCCGAGGCCTTTCTTCTGGCTGATCTCCCCGGGGTGGGGGGTGGCGCCGCTTCCCTGTCCCTGGAAGATCGCCTCTTTGAGGTTTTCAGGCACGCCGGGGCCTTCGTCTCGGACGCGCAAAAACGCGCGCCCCCTGAGGGTGCCGGTTGAGACGGTGATGGCGCTGCCCTCGGGCCCATACTTGCTGGCGTTGTCGAGCAGGTTGAGGATGAGGGTGCCGACCCACCCCGGATCGGCGATGGCGACCACGCGTTGCAGCTTCGTGACGACCTTCTGGCGGCGCCCGTCGAACTTCGCAGAGATGCTGTGGATGGCCTGCTCGGCGAGCTCGTCGAGTCGGACAGGAAGCTGCTTCATCCCATCGAGCTGGGCCAGGGGCTCCCGGAGGCGCCGCTGGATGGTGTCTTCGACGTTGTCGACCGCCTTCTGGAGGACCTTGACCTCGTCTACGTTGAGCCCGCCCTGGGCCATGTCGAGCTGGAGGCGGAGGACGGTGAGGGGGCTGGCGAGGTCATGGGTCGCGAGGCGGACGAGCGCAGAGCGGAGCGCTTCGCTGGCGTCGAGTCGGGTGAGGGCGCCCTGGAGCGCCGCGGTGCGTCGGTCGATGGCCTGGTTGAGCTGCCGCCGCACCAGCGCGAGGACGCCGACCCCGATGAGCAGCACCGCCACGAGCACCCACAGCGCCCGGATGATCCGCGCGGTCGTGATCAGCGGCGGCGGGCGCACCACCCTCAAGGTGCGCTCACTGTCCACGACGACGATGCTCCAGGGTTGGCTGAACGCCGTCTCGAACTGCTGAACGATGCCCCGGGCGCGCACCGTCGCGCCGACCACCAGGTCGCCCGGGGCGAGGGAGGCGACGGTTCGGATCTCGATGGGATCGCCTTTGCCGAGGCTGCCCATCACGATGAGCTCGTCTCCGCGAGAGGCCAGATCGCTGACAATAAATTTGACGCTGACCAGCCGCAGGTTCGTTTCCGGATCGCGCAGGGCAGACGCGTCTCGGATCGGCTCCGCCTTCGGCCGCGGCCCAGGGGTGCGCTCGACGATTGCCGCGTCCCGGATGAGCAGCCAGCCGCCCTGTTGGCCTGGAAACCCCTCGACGATAATAGACTCTCCGGGCTTGATATCCTGCTCTTCGAGCGGAAAGACCAGCGCGGTGGTCTGCCCGTCATGGATGAACAGGTGGTTTTCGATCGAGCGGCCCATCACGACCCCCCGCGTGCGGACCAGCCCCAACAACGTCGGCAGCGCCGGATCGTAGATCAGCATCTGATCGAGGCTGCGTTCGATGACCGGAGTGGCCGCTTGGAGGGAGAGATCGCTGAGATCTTCAGAGAACATTCGAGGCCCGACGAAGCGCCCCTTGTCGTCCAGACGGCTGGCCAGCACGCCTGAGGCTTCGACCCGTTGCCCCCGCATCGCCCACAGCGCGTCCTCATCAGCCGTCCGCACCGTCACAGGGAAGGTCCCGAACGCCGAGTCGAGTGAGACGCGCCAGCGGTGGTCCTGTTTTGATACCCGGCGAATGACCCCGGTGACCCTTCCGAACCGGCAGTCATGGTCGCCGCTGAACAGCAGCTCCCGGCTGAGGGCCACCCCCGCTGGGAGCGGTGCAGGCTCCAGGAGCTGGATCTGCGCGCCGTCGTCTTCTAGCCTGGAGACGAACCGGCCTGGGCTGGTCGTCGTCTCAATCGCGATCTGCTGTCCGCGTCTCAGCGGCGGTGCGTCGTCGGGCAGATACATCGAGATCGCGTCACCGTCGTCTTCCTGGAGGAACAGCTCCCGGCTGATGGGATCGACGAAGGTGACCTGAGCCTGGGCCCGGACCGGGAGCGCTTTCTCAGATTCTACAGCGTTCATCGCACGAATCTGTCCAAGATCTGTGATGATTGAGCGATCGTCTTCAGGAGCCGCCCACGCAGTAAACATCACTCCCACCCAGAGCAGGGCGCTCATCGCCTCACCATCCGAGCCGAACCGTAGCGATCATGCTGACCATCCATCCTTCCAACCCTGGGGGAGCGTCAGGCAAACGACATGCCTTTCACTAATCGCATTATATAAGTCCCGTTTTTGCTGACAACTTATCTAACGGATTCAGAAGCGATAGAGGCGGGCCAGACTCGGGCGCTGGTCCAGCAAATGTCACAGCTCATGCGCAGCTTATGGCCAGATCGTTCCCAGAGGGGTGGCCCAGACCGCGGACCGCCGGGGCGACGGTGAGCGTGCTGTGAACTGCGGCAACGCCCCGGGCTGAAGGACAACACGCTCACCACAACATCGAGATGGGCTTCGCAGCCTGCTGCTCAGAATCCATGTCTGTGGATGGCGACTGCGCGTCCGACGACGCGGACGCCTCTCAGAGGAGAGGCCCCTCGTGGAAGGTGTTTTATGGTTCCTTTCTGCATCGAATAAGGCATTTCGAGATGGTTATTTGACTGAATGTATCCTATCTTGATCAGAGAATAGGGATGAAGGAACGACGTCGAAGAGTGAGCCTGCCTGATTCGTGTTCGGCCTCCCGGTGAAGGCCTGTGATGCCTCCAGCCTCTTCGACGTCGAAGTTATCGAATATCGTGACGAACACCGATCTCGCTGCGAGACATCTGTTGACCATTCACCATCGAGGCAGCTTAGAACACGGTGTTGTAGATGGCCTGTCCATTGATCCAGTCGGTGACATCTTCGGTATAGCCGCTGACCACGACCACAACGGTTGTATTTCGTTCTGGGAAGTGGAAGGCGGCGGACTGGTAGGGGTAGACCCCGCCATAATGCCCCCATCCGATGCCATGGTCGGTCTTGATTCGAGCCAGCCCCAGGCCGTAGCCGTCTTCTGGCCCGTCGTCTTCTCCAGGCTCGTATTCAAAGAAGTCGGACATCTCCAAGAACGATGACGTCTGAAGCAGGGTGTCATCGGACAGGGCATGCAGCAGGTTGGCGACATCGGTCGGGGTGCTGACCAGCCCGCCGTCGAGCTTTCCAGCGCCGAGCATTACGGACTCGGTCAGCTCGGTGTGATCCATCAGCACGCCGTTGCCATGCATATCCGCGTAGCCGCGAGCGATGGCGTTGGGGTTCTCGCTTCGGCCCAGGGTGTCTGTCAACCCCAGCGGCGTCGTGACCATCTTGTGCACCACGTCGTATGCTTCGGCTCCGGTCGCTTCTTCGATGGCCAGCGAGAGCAGCAGGTAGTTGGCGTTGGAGTACTCGAAGTCTTCGCCGGGGGCGAACATGGGGGCGCGATTGTATGCCCACTCCAGCTCTCCAGCGGCTGAATCACCGGTCAACCCGCCATTAAACGCTTCCATAAAGTAGGCCGCGGACAGATAGTCTGGAATTCCAGACGTATGCTGTAGCAGATGCCGCAGGGTGACGCCCTTCTTCGGATCGTCGATGTCCAGGTTGGCGATTTTGTCGATAACCTCTTCGGGAAGGTAGTCCACAGCCTGATCGTCCAGCGACCAGACGTCGTCTTCATCGAGGCGCAATGCCGTGCTGGCTGCGAACGTCTTGGTCACGCTGGCGAAGTAGAACCGATGGCAGGGCGCTGCAGGGATCTGTTGTTCGAGGTCAGCCATCCCGCCGGCCCCGGCCCACAGCCCATGGTCATCGATGACCGCAACGCTCACCGCAGTTGTTCCTGCAGTGAGGGCGTCATCGACGAGTCGTTGATACCGTTCGGCTTCGGGGTGGTCAGGGGTTGAGGAGGCCGTGCACTGATACCAGGCCTCTGCGGGAAGCTCTGGGCCGGCACATCCTGCGGCCATCAGCACAATTCCAATGCGGGTCATGGTCTTCATCGTCGCATCTCCAGTCCGAGGTGAACGCGAGCGTGCATCAAGACAGGCATCCCCAGCGACGACGAGAACGGCCCATCCAGGCTGCCGCGGTACTGGGCGACGATGGCCAGGTGGTCAGAGGTCCGAATCGTCAGACCGGTCCCGATCTGGGCGGTGGCTTCAGGGTGCCCCCAGGAGCTCTGGCGCACATACTCGCCCTCTTCGAGCATATAGGTGGGTTGGGGATAGAACGCGTGCTTGTAGCCCAGGCCCACCATCCCGGTCAGGCCGATGGCGCGATGAAGCCACCAGGTCGGCCGCCAGGAGGGCAGCAGATACATGGCGGTTTCGACCTGATCGTTGTGGTAGCCGCCAAGCTCGGCGTCCAGACTCCAGGAGAACGCGCCGCGTTCCTTGGAGAAGATCGATGCAGAGACCGCAAGCCCGGGGTGTAACTCCGTGACGGGCAATCGGGTATAGGGAACGGCGGTGGCTTCATTGAAGGCCGTGATCTGAACGGCACTCCAATCCGCCGCCGAAGCGGACAGGCTGAACAGAAACAAGAACATGGGTGCATCCTCCGCTGGGTGGAACACCAGCGGGACCATGGGGTGTTACCCAACCCCGTGGGTATTTTCCATGAACCGGATCGACCTCGGTAGAGGCCCGGACCCAGGGCACCCGCGCTGGCGTCGATTTTTTTGGCGTCGATTTTTTGGCGTGGGTGTAGAACGGCGGGTCCTTCGCACGACGACACAGTGACGGCGCGCTGAAGCGCCGCGTTGACTGTGAGAGACACCATGCTTCAGGATCACCACGTTCTCATCTTTGCCGCGACCGGCGCCATCGCTCAGGGGGTCGCCCGTGCCTTCGCCGCGCAGGGCGCGACGCTCTGGCTGTCGGGCCGCGATCGCCGGGTCGAGGCCCTCGCCGCTGCGATCTCGGACGAAACCGGCGTCATGGCCCATTGTGGGATCGTCGATGCGACCGATGCCGCAGAGGTCGCGGCGTTCGTCGAACGGGCCGCTCGGGAGGGCGGGCGCGTCGACGCGGTGTTCAACGGCATCGGTGGGACGCCCGCGCAGCTCGCGTACCCTCGGCTGACCGTTGAGGCCTCGGTCGAGGACTTCATGCTGCCTGTCCGACACATCCTGGGCTCTCAGTTTTTGACCGCTCGCGAGGCGGGCCGGGTGATGTCCGCGCAGCCCTCTGGCGGTGCGATCGTTACGCTCTCGGCGACGTTGTCGGGGATGACCGCGCCGAACATGGCGGGCATCACTGCCGCTTGCGGCGCGATCGAGGCCATGACGCGGGCCCTGGCCGGTGACTTCGGGTCCGCCGGGGTCCGCGTCAACTGTGTGAGAGGCTCCGCGATGCCAGAGACCAGAACCATCCAGCAGACCTTCGCGGGACAGGCCGCGTTGATGGGCGATGACGGCCCGGCCACGCTCCCACCGCTCGGTCGTCCGATCACCGTCGCAGACACGGCGTCCGCCGCTGTCTTCCTCGCTTCGCCGCTGGCGAGCGGGATCACCGGACAGGTCCTCACCGTCTGCGCGGGCCAGTTCGTCGGGCAGGGCTGAACGATGTATACCCTCTTTGTCGCAAAGCCCGCTTTCGGGGCGCGCACCGCCAGCCCCTTCGCCACCAAGGCGCTCAGCCTGATGCACCTGTCTGGCGTCGCGTTTCAGCGTCAGGACGCCTCGCCGGTTCAGGGGCCTCGTCAGAAGCTGCCGTATCTGAAACGCCCGGACGGTACGATCATCGCAGACTCCTGGAACATTCGTCAGCACCTCGTCGCCGAGGAGGGGCTTCAACTCAGCCCCGCGCCGGGCGGCACTGCGCTGCGGCGTCTCGTCGAGGAGCACCTCTACTTCGCCCAGGTGTACTTCCGCTGGATGCGCCACGGGCCCGAGATCAAGTCGACGTTGTTCGCCGAGGTCGCCTGGCCGATCCGGCCGCTGGTCTACCAGATGGTCCGTCGGAACGTCGTCCGCACGCTGTACGGTCAAGGCATCGGGCGGCGCCCGGAGTCCGAGATCCTTGCGGTCGTTCGAGACGATCTGGACGCCCTGGAGGAGGCGATCGAGGGACGGACGTTCCTCGGCGGTTCAGCGCTCGCGGCGGTCGATCTCTCTGTGCATGGCCTACTCGATCAGCTCGTCACCAGCACCTTCGCCGATCCGTTCATCCAGGCGGTGAAGGAGCGGTCATCGCTGGTCGCGTACCATAGACGGGTCGATACACGGGTGTACCCAGGCGCGGCCGATGAGGCGCAGGAGGCGATCGGATGCAGTATGCGATCTTGATTTATGAGCCGGATGAGGAGCTGGACAAGCGCACCGATCCGGATCAGCACGATGCGTATATGGCGCCATACCACAGCTATGTGGCTGCGCTTCGGGAGGCGGGGGTGATGGTCGGCGGCGAGTCGCTGCGCCAGCCTTCGACCGCGACCACGGTGACGGTTCGGGCCGGAGAGCGTCATATTCAGGACGGACCGGTCGCACATAGCCGCGAGCAGCTCGGCGGGTTCTTGATCATCGAGGTCTCGGATCTGGACGCGGCGCTTGACTGGGCGTCGCGCTGCCCGGCAGCGCATACCGGTCGGGTCGAGGTTCGTCCGTGCGGGCTGGATACGCCGCGGTGAGCTCTGTGGCGACCATCGATCGGGTCGCGCGCGAGGCGACCGGCCGCCTGGTGGCGCTGTTGGCGCGCCGCTCTGGCGACCTCGCCCTGGCCGAGGACGCGATGTCTACGGCGCTGGTCGCCGCGTTGGAGCAGTGGCCACGGGACGGCGTCCCCCGCGATCCGGAGGGCTGGTTGTACACGGTCGCGCGGCGGGCGCTGGTCGGCCACTGGCGTCGTGCCGAGGTCAGGCAGCGAAAATCAGCCGCGCTCAAACAGTTTCAAGCCTTACAAGCCGAGATGCGCCCACAGGAGGAGGGCTGGCCGGATGAGCGGCTTCCGCTGTTGTTTGTCTGCGCGCACCCAGCCATCGCTCCAGCGATTCGGGCGCCGCTGATGCTCCAATCGATCCTGGGGATGACCGCAGAGGAGCTGGGACCGTTGATGGGTGTCTCACCGGGCACGATCGGGCAGCGGTTGTGGAGGGCGAAGGTCAAGATCAAGGCTGCAGCCATCCCGTTCGTGGTCCCAGCGCGCGCGCAGCTCCCCGGGCGCCTTGACGCCGTGCTCGACGCGATCTATGGGCTGTATGGGGTTGGCTGGGGGCAGCGGGGCCGCGCTGCGTTCGCGCAGGAAGCGCTCTGGTTGTCGGAGGTGGTCTGCGGCCTGCTCCCTGATGCGCCCGAGGCATTGGGGCTTCGCGCGTTGCTGCTGTTTTCGGAGTCGCGTCGCGCGGCGGGTCGAGATGCGCGGGGGGCCTATGTACCGCTCGACGCACAGGATCCAGGTCGCTGGGACGCCGTCCAGATCGCGCTCGCCAACGCGACGCTGCGACGCGCCCGGGGCGCGGGTGTGCTGGGTCCGTTTCAGCTCGAAGCCGCCATTCAGTCCGCGCTGGTCCACGGTCGTCGTCAGGGCGCGGTCGACCATGCTGCGATTGTGGCGCTCTACGATGGCCTCGTCCAGCTCGCGCCGACGTTGGGGATCCGGGTCGGGCGCGCCGCGGCGATGGCCGAGCATCAGGGGGGCGCGGTCGGGCTGGCGGCCCTGGAGGCCATCGAGGGCGCAGGACGCTTCCAGCCCTGGTGGGCCGTCCGCGCCGACCTGCTGCGCCGAATGGGCCAGATCGAGGCCGCAAAAGACGCCTACGATCGAGCCATCTCGTTAAGCGCAGATCCTGCGGTCCGGACGTTCCTGGAGGGCCGCCGCGATCAGGGGGAGGCAGAGGACCGATAGCGGTCAGCGCGGCGGAAGGTGATCCCAACTCATCGAACGGATGCACGCGCATGGGAGGCGTGCCAGCCGCTGGCGTTGGGGTGGTATGATGGGTCGCCATCAAGGAGAGACCGGATGACGGTGCGGGTCCCCACGGTCGAGTGGCAGGTCGCAGGCGCCTGTAACTATGATTGCTCGTACTGTATCCAGTCTCGAAAATATCGAAAGGGCCGCCCGAAGGCAGACCAGATCGAGGCGGCCTTGCGGTTCTTCGCCACCCTCCCCGGCCAGTGGGAGATCAAGTGCAGCGGCGGAGAAGCCTTCGCCCATGCGCTGTTTATGGCCCGGATCGTTCCCGGGTTGATGGCCCAGACCGACCACCGCATCAGCATCCTGAGCAACTTCTCCGCTTCGACCCATGTGCTCCACCGCTTCGCAGAGTTGACCCGGGGGCGGCTGAGCATCTTTTCGGCTTCCTTCCATGTGGAGTATGCCCAGGCGGAGGCGTTCGCGAAGAAGGCCGCGTGGTTCGTCTCGATGCTGGAGCCCGAGGCCCGCTTTGTGGTCAACCAGGTCGTCCTCCCCGGCCGAGAAGCAGAGGCCGCTGCCTGCCGGGACATCTTCGAGGCCGCCGGGCTGCGGTGGTTCCCGCAGCTGTATAAGATCAAGGGCGGAGTCGCAGAGTATCCCGATGAAGACGCGCTCCGCCTGGTGATCGGTGATGCGCCGGGGCCGAAGCAGGCCAACACAGCGCCCTCGTACCTGGGGCGGCGATGTTGGGCCGGGGTAGACTATCTGGTCGTCGACAAGAACGGCGAGGCATACAGCTGTCGGACCGCCAGGCGACATCGGCAGGGGCGATTGGGGAACATCTTCGACGACGATGTGGTTCGGTGGCGCGCGCCCTCGCGGTGTCCGTACACCATCTGCCCCTGCACCGTGCCCGCCAATCGCGGCATGATCGAGGGGGTGCAGTGAGCGGCGCGACCCCGTATCCGCTGGAAGGGGTGGTCTCCTGGAACATGAACACCACTTGTAACTACCGTTGCTCGTACTGTACGCAGCGATTTAAGGAGAACCGGAAGCAGTGGGCCCGCGATCTGCCCCGGTTCGTCCAGGCCTTCATTCGGCTGCCCGGCGACTGGGAGATCAAGCTGTCCGGCGGGGAGCCGTTCCGGCACCCGGGGTTCCTCGACGCCGTCGAAGCGCTCGCCGAGGGGGGGATGCGGGTCAGCGTGGTCACCAACTTCTCTGCGAAGCCCGACACACTCGCCCGCTTCGCGGCCGTGACCGCCCGCCGCCCCGGGCTGCTCTCTGCCAGCCTGCACCTGGAGTATGTCGATCCAGACGCCTTCCTCCAGAAGGTGTTGGACTTTCAACGCATCTTCTCCGGGCGGGTCTGTGTGACCTGTGTGGCCACCCGAGCGCTGCTGCCCAGGCTGCCGGCGCTGGTGACGCAGTATGCCGAGGCGGGGGTGGTGTTGAAAGTTCAGCCCGAGAAGCAGGACCGAGACGTCATCGCCTACTCGCCCGCAGAGCAGGATGTGCTGCTTCAGCTTGGCGGACACAATCAGACCGGACAGATCGCGCCGGATTTTTCGGGCCGACCCTGCTGGGCCGGTGCCCGCTATTTCATCGTCGACCACGAAGGGGAAGCCTATCGGTGCTACCCTGCCAGACGATATCGCAAAGAATACCTGGGTAACCTGTTGGAACCAGCGTTCGCGCTGACGTTTCAGCCCAAGCCCTGCCCCTACCGCTACTGCAACTGCACCGTTCCGCAGCAGCGGGGGATGATGCCCACCCACTGACTGGAGGATCACGATGCCCCTCGCTGGCCGGATGAAGCTCAACACCTTTATCACCATGATCATCGCCACCGTCGCGGTCCTTGGCGCCGGCAGCGTCATCGCCTCGTCGTTCTTCGAGTCCGATGAGCCTGAGCCTGAACCCGAACCCGAACTCATCGATAACGGTACACCAACGCCCACTCCGACCCCGACGCCAACCAATGATCCGCCACCGTTGAGTGAGACCGCTGATGCGGTGGTGATGTCTTATGTGGGCAAGGACCTCGGCAGCAACAAGGTCAAGGACGCTCGACCGGGCAAGCCGTATAAGATCAACCTCTACCAGGATGATGGAAACAGCACCGTAAACCGGGCCAAGGTTGACCTTGATCGGGACGATACGTGGGATGAGAAGTGGACCATCTCCGGCGACCAGATCAAAAAGCAGATCGCTCCCAATGATGACGAGAACTACACCGTCGAGCAGGTCTGGAATGGATCGTCCTGGGGCGGTGGTGCCGAAGAAGCCACGCCCGAAGCCACGCCCGATGTGGCAACCGTCGGCCGGCCGGTCGATCAGTTTATCCTCGGGCGGGTGGGCCAGAACCTGGGAACCAAGAAAATCAAGGACGCCACCAGGGGCAGGCCCTACAAAGTCAACCTGTACCAGGATGATGGAAACGCCAGCGTGAACCGGGCCAAGGTTGACCTTGATCGGGACGACAAGTGGGATGAGAAGTGGACCATCTCCGGCGATCAGATCAGCCGGCAGGTCGCTCCCAATGATGATGAGAACTACACCATCGAGCAGGTCTGGAGCGACGCAGGCTGGCAATGAGCCGTGTACATCGATGATGTCGTGCAATCGTCATCTTGGCACAATAAAGTACGGGTGCTGATGACATCACCCCCCTACGGAGACAAGCATATGAGACGTTCATTCTCGATCCTCCTCCTTGGTCTGCCCCTCGTCCTGACCGCATGCGGCGACGACGATGACAAGGACGACACCGGCACCGAAGAAGCCGACACGGACACCGATACCGACACGGACACCGATACGGATACCGATACGGACACCGACACCGATACGGACACCGATACCGATACGGACACCGATACGGACGTCGACGACACCATCTCGGACATTCAGACCGGTTCGTTCTCATTGGGGGACGCGGTTGATGTTCAGGATGTTGTGGTGACCGGGCTTTACCTCAACGACAACGGCTTCTTTGTCCAAGAGCCCGGCGGCGGTGACAACTCCGGCATCTATGTCTTCGGTTTCGGCATCAACGGCAGCATCACAGATCTGGCTCCAGGCAAGACGGTCAACATCTCTGGTGTGTACGGTGAGTTCCAAGGCTCCGGCGATTCCTGGGACGAATCGGTTTCTCAGATCCAGGTCGACGATGAGACTGCCGCCACGGATGTGACGGTTACCGGTGACGGAACGGTTCCTACCCCAGTGACTGTCAACGTCTCGGACTTTGACACCAGCGCCGATGTGGAAAAGTACGAGGGAATGCTGGTTACCATTGAGTCGGTCGCTGTCACCGGGACGGCTTCATTTGGCTTCCTGGTCTCTGACAACCTGGAGATCAACACCCGCCTCTACGACTTCGAGACCGATTATCCAGCAGGTCTGACGGATACCTTCGACTCGATTACTGGAATCGTTCACTATGAGGGAGGCTGGCGAATCCTGCCCCGGGACGCCGACGACTTCGAGAACTTCGTCGATAATACGGTTGAGGTCTCCTGTTCTGCGGACAAGTGCGCAGACGATCTGGTTGCTGGCGATCTCGTCATCACCGAAATTATGTGGAATCCTGCCGTCGATAATGACGACGGCAACGAGTGGATCGAGATCTACAACGCGACCTCGGGTTCTGTCGACCTTAACCTGTTGACCATCGAAGACTCAGCCGGTAACGACTACACCTTCTCCGCAGAATTGACCGTCGCCAGCGGTGAATACGCAGTCATTGCCACCCAGGACAGCAGTGTCGCCTGGGGCTACAGCTTCACTCCTGACCTGTTCGCCGATCTGCCTACGTTCAACAACAGCGGCGGCGACACGGCCTCCATCGTGTACGGAGAAACCAGCACGGTCATCGATAGCACGGCCAACTACAGTGGCACGGGTGGTAGCGGCATCAGCTCGATCCTTGACCCCTCGACCCTCGACGCCACCAGCAACGATGATGCGTCAAATTGGTGCTCCAGCGTGACCGACATTGGCTCCAGCGGTGACAAAGGCACTCCGGGCGCAGCCAACGACGCCTGCCCCCGCTGAGCCTGCCCCCGCTGACACGGACCGCTGCTGAGACATTTTGACGCCGATGGCCGCTCTGGTCGTCGGCGTTTTTGGTTTCTCCGGTATCATCGGTCCTCAATCGGAGGCTGCGATGACGTCCATTATGATGATCTTCCAGGACGGGGGGCCGCTGATGTACCCCCTCCTGCTCCTCGTGATCCTTGGCGCGACGTTGGCTCCGATCTTCGCCCTCGTCGGCGCGTTCACCCGGAGCCGGATCCCCGGCGCGCTGTGGCTCGTTGCGCCGGTCCTGGTCGTCCTCCTGGCGGAACTCATCGCCCTGACCGGACTCATCGAGACCTCTGAGGCGCTCTTCTTCTCCACTCCGGAGATGAAGAGCACCCTGGCCCATATGGGGACCCGGATCTCCATGGGATCGCTGGCTGTTGGTACTCTTCTTGCCGGTGGGCTGCTGTTGCTCGGGGCGTGGGGCGCTGGCTTCATCGCTGCGATCAACCCAGGTCGTGATGCGCGGTTCTCCATCGTCGGCGCCATCGTCCCCGCAGGCCTCGCGGTCATCGGGGGAGGGGCCCTCATTGCGATCGATGCCATGTCCGTCGGCTTCGCCCTGGTGGCCCTCGCGCCTGCGCTGGGACTCGCCGGGCTGAGAACTGGCGGCGCGGAAGAGGACCGGGCTCGCCTCGCCGAGACCCGGGCCTCGGCGGCCGTCTGTGGCGTCCTCGCCATGCTCAGCTTCGGCGCCGCCGTGAGCATCTTCGGATACACCGAAGCCCATCGGGCGATGGCGACGGCGTCTCCCGAAATGATCGATCGAATCGTTTCGATCGGGACCGCCGCAGGACGCAGTGGGCTGATGTCCGGATTGATCGCCGCTGCGGTCGCCGCGGTCGCTGGGCTATCGGCCTCGTTCCGCTCGCTCGGGGAGATGTTCAATGTTCGCTCGCTCATCAGCATCGCCCTCGGTGGCCTGGGGCTGCTGGCCATTCTCATCGGTGCGGTCGGGGTCTCCGCATACTACGATACCGCGATGCGGCACTGGCAGGGCCCACAGCTCGCCGCCTTCATCACCGAAAATCCCAACCTGCCCATGAACAAAACCCTCGGTGGGGATTTTGGAAGCCTCCCTCGGGTGCACTTTATCACCCGGACAGAGGTATGGAACGGCGATCGGTGGGAGTCACGCATCCTGGGTGAAGATGCCCAGTTTGAGGGGGTGGCGGTGGCCGCCCCTGCAGACACGCCAGCGATGAAACTGTTCGAGCTTAACGATGCGCCAGCGTTTGTCTCGCTGCTGGCCACCGATGAGTCGGCAGGGTTCGCCGCCCAGGATGAATGGCTCGCTGGGCTGCACCTGTACGCTGGGGGCATCTCGCTGATGAGACCCGGCAACACGCCCCCGGAGCCTGAGGCCGACGAGCCTTACGACGCCACGATCCATGTGCTCGTCCAGGAGCGGGGCGGCGTGCTGTTGCTCGACCCCGATCACCTGCCCGTCGATCGGCCCTCTCTGTCCGAAGCGATGGATATGGCGCTGTCGTGGAGCGCAAGCAACCCTGAACTGTACGATCTCCGGCTCTATCCCAGCCCGCAGACGACCTTCCAGGACCTCGTCGGTGTCATCAACACGATGGAGGACGCGGATTCGTCGCTGATCCTCATCCTGGCCGAGGAGCGCCCCTCGCTCTCTGTGCCCGATGAAGCGGAACAGACCATCACCGCGTCCTCGACGGCAGGAGAGATGACCCTCATCGGGTCGCTGCCCAGGACCGAGATCGAAAAGGCGATTCAGCGAAAAATGGCATCCTTCAACAACTGTTATGAGCGAGGGCTGGTGAAGAACCCCGCTCTCGCCGGATATATGAAAGTCAAGTTTATCATCGCCGCCGACGGTGGGGTGTCCTCTGTCTCGGTCGAGTCCTCCACGTTGTCCGATGGTGAGGTGGTGTCGTGTATCAAGCGGTCCATCAAGCGGCTGCGGTTCCCCAGCCCCGAGGGCGGAGGCATCGTCGTCGTTCGCTACCCCTTCACCTTCCGGCCCGTCCCATAGTCAGCGGATGGTGCGCCCGGGGCGCTGCTGCGGGTAGATGATGCCGACGGCGACGAGGACACGGTCAGCAGGCAGCGCGTCGCCTTTGTCGGTGACGATGGCGATCTGCGCGCCGTGCCGGAGCCAGCGCTTCGCGGTGGTGTTCAGACGGACGTCGACGCCGGCGTCGTCGAGCATGGTCTTGACGACTTCGACGCCATCGGGATCGAAGCCATCGAGCAGCTTCGGTCGGTTGTCGAGGAGGGTGACCTGCGCGCCGGCGCGGCCCCAGGCGACCGCGACCTCGACGCCGACGTAGCCGCCGCCGATGATGACCCCTTGCCGCGGCGCCGGCAGCCGGCTGGCCTGTAGGAAGTGGATGATATGCTCGGAGAAGGCGAACCCGTCGAGCGATCGTGGTCGGCCATAGACCCGCCGCTCGGCCTGCTTGAGGGCGTGAGAGACGACCGGCGGGAACCAGACGTCCTCGCCGAAGGGGTGGAAGGGCTTGTCCGGCGGACGCGCCTGGGGCGCGTTGTGGGTCATCGCCTGGAGCGCGGCGGCGAGGTGCCGGGCCAGGTCAGGGTGCGAGAAGGTCTTCCGCAGCCGGGTCTGACAGCGTCGCCCAAAACCCTTGATCTCCCTCAGGTCCCGAAACGCACGAATCATACCGCGGGCGCCGACGGCGGCGGCCACCCGAGGGCGCGGGGATGGAACATCACAGGCCCGGTGGAGCGCGATGAGCAGACGTCCGCGTGCGTCCGCCGGCAGCGGCGCAGCCATCAACGCGTTGTAGGCGTGGAGCGCGGTCTCGGTGGGATATCGGGCGATGACCCCATTGAGCCATGGCCGGCGCCCCGGCTCAAGGCGGCAGATTCAAGATGGCGCTCGGTCTCCCGGATCGCTACCCTGAGGGAAGAGGACGAGAGGACAGGCGATGGGGCGGAGCTGGTGGCGTCGACTCAGTGAGCATCCGCTCCAGGACGCGGACGCGCAGGGGCTGTTGATGGCCTGGCTGATGGGCGACCGGGCGGTCTCGCTCGCGGGCTTGAACTTCCGCGGAGCGGCGCTCCGTGGGGCCGGACTGTCTCAGGTGAACCTCTCCGGGGCGGACCTGCGCGAGGCGCAGCTCCGCGGAGCCCTCCTCGACGGCGCCGATCTGCGGGGTGCGAACCTCCGCTTCGCGGTCCTCATCGACGCGGATCTCTCCAAGGCTTCGTTGGACGGCGCCGACCTGCGCGACGCAGACCTTCGGGGCGCCCGAATGCGGCAGGCAGACCTGCATCGGGTGCGCCTGCATCGTGCAGACCTTCGGGGCGCGGACCTCGGACGGGCGCGGCTGCGAGATGCGGTGACCGGGATGGCGGCGAAGTTCCACCCGCGACGCCGCCCGCTGCGGCTGCGGCGAGATGCCTCGGTGAAGACCCGAATGAAAGGGGTCAACCTTCGGGGCGCAACCCTCCAGGGCGCGAAGCTCCGAGACGCCGATCTGGAGGGCACCAACCTGGAGGGTGTGCTCTACGATAACCGCACCAGCTGGCCCTGGGACCGGCCACCGCCGGATGCAGCGATCCGGCTGGCCCCTGGGGCGGACCTGCGCGGACGCGACCTGAGCGGCGCCGACCTGTTCGGCGCGGACCTCTACAACGCGTCGCTGTATGGGGCGCTTCTGTTCGGAGCGAACCTCGGCGAGGCCGATCTGGTGGGCGCGGACCTGGGGGCGGCGGATCTGTCCCAGGCGGACCTGCGGCTCGCCGACCTCACCGATGCGGTGCTGCGCGGCGCGACCCTGTGCGGCGCCGACCTGCGCGATGCCAACCTCCGTGGTGCGTCGCTGTCTCGGGTCGCCTGTGACCGACGGACCCGATGGCCTGACGCGCCGCCGGTGACCTCGCTGCGGTGGATCGATCGGGGCGGGCTCCGGGGGGCAGACCTCAGCGGGCTCCGGCTGGTTCGGGCCAACCTGCCTCGGGCGGATCTGCGTGGCGTGGACCTGCGGGGGGCGGCCCTGCGGCAGGTGGACCTTCGAAAAGCTGACCTCCGGGGGGCAGACCTTCGGGACGCGGTGTTCGACCGCGTCGACCTGCGGCAGGTGGACCTGCGCGGCGCCGACCTCGACGGCGCCTGTCTGATGGACACAGACCTGCGGGGGGCGCGGTTCGAAGACGCGCGGATGAGCGGAGCACGATTGCTGCAACCGGCGTTCGACGCCCGGACCCGCTGGCCGCGGCGGGTGCCGCCGATGGTGGGGGGGCGGAACCTCTCGTCTGGGGCGGACCTGCGGGGCGTCGACCTCGGTGGGTTGGACCTCGACGGGGTGGACCTCACCGGCGCCGACCTGCGCGCGACCGACCTCCGGGGCGCGGACCTCGAAGAGGTCACCCTTGAGCAGATCCGATGGGACGCCTTCACCCGATGGCCGCAGGGCTTCCGCCCGCCGCCCTCGATCGACTGAACCGGGAGCCTCCGATGGCCTTTGATCGCGTGACCCGCGCGGCCCTGCCGCAAGACGCCGTGACGAACCTCCACCTGTTGCGCCACGGACAGGTCGACACCGGCGGCCGGCGCCGCGCGTATGGGTTCACCGATGCGCCGCTCTCGACCGCAGGAATCCAGCAGGCCCGAGACCTCGCGGCCTTTGTCTCCCGCAACCTCACCGCGGTCGACGGGGTGCTCTCATCGGACCTTCAGCGATGCCTGAAGACCGCCGCTCCGATCGCAGACGCCCTGGGCGTCGCGCTGGAGGTGCTTCCTGCGCTCCGCGAGCAGAACATGGGCGACTGGGAGTGGCAGACCTGGGAGACGCTGACGCTGAATCACGAGCAGACGGTGCGACGATACTGGTCGGACTACCTGAACACCTGCCCGCCGGGTGGCGAGAGCTTTCTGGACGTCACCCGTCGGGTGACGTCGTGGTGGGCGGAGTCGCTGCCGCGGCTGTGGGGGCGCCGATGGATCGTGGTGGGTCACATCGGGGTGATTCGAGCGTTGCTGTGTGAGCTGTTCGATCATCCCACGGATCAGGCGCTTCGGTTCGCGCCGAAGCCGGGGACACACACCCATGTATTGGTGGCGTCGTCGGGGGCGGTGCTCCAGGTGCTCGGCGAGCGGACCGCCGGGGGGAGCGCGTCACAGCCGGTGGTCAACGCTGCGCGCGCGGTGGATGCCGATCGGCCGCTCCGGCTGGCGATGTCGGGCAGCGCGGGGGTGGGGAAGACATCGCTTGGGCAACGGCTGGCGTCATCGCTGGGGGTACCGTATGTCCCCGAGGGGATGCGTTCCCGGCTGGAAGCCGGGTTGTCCCTGCACGATCTGGATCATGGAGCGCTGTGTGACCTGGTCGAAGAGCTGTGGGTGGAGCAGCAAGCGGCTGAAGATGCGGCGATTCGATCGGTCGGTGGGTTCGTCAGCGACCGGAGCGCGTTGGATTATGCAGCGTTCTGGCTGTATTATCGGTTTACAGGTGATATGGCGCGGACCGAGCGGTTCTTCGCGTCGGTGATGCAGCGGGCGGCGCTGGTGGATCGGATCGTATTGTTGCCCTGGGGGGTGGTGCCTTTGGTGGCCGATGGAGTTCGCGCCCCCAACCCCTGGCTTCAACGGCACTATCAGTCGATTCTGGAGGGGTTGTTGTTTCGCGAGGTCGCGGCGGACCGCTTGCTCGTGCTCCCGGCGTTGGATGGACTGGAGAAGCGGGCGCGTTGGGTGCTGCGGTCGGTCGGGGCGCGTTGAAGGGGCGCAGCAGAACGGGTAGTCTGTGCATGATGAAGGGACGGGTGTGCTGTCTCTCCAGCCGCAGGGGTGGGAAAAATGAATGAACATGCTGAGAGCGGTGGGGCTGGCGTGCAGACGATGTCTGCGCGACTGGCAGAGATCGACCGATGGCGAGAAGAACAGGAAGCGGACATCGCGCAGCGCGCGGAGAAGCTCTCCGAAGAGCAGGAGCGGCTGAAGAGCGAGATCGCAGAGCTGGAGCGTCAGCTGCAGGTCCTCAACGCGCTCCGGGCGGAGAACGAGCAGCGCCGGGACAACATCCCGTCGGGCATGATCGAGCGCCGCCACGACGCGATCATTGAAGGCCTGGCGGCGGACGCAGCGACCCTGGCTGCGCGCAGCGCGCTGTATGCCACCGCGGCCGCAGAGCGGGACAGCCGCGCACAGAAGCTTGCCAACTCGGACGGGATGGCCGCCAAGGTGGAAGCGTTTGAGGACTTTGAGCGCAACCGCGAGGGGCTGCTGGGCAACGTGCCGGAGCTGTACCGGGACGTGCTGCTCAAGCAGCATGAGGCGGTCCGTGCAGAGCTTCAGCCGCTGTTCGACGCCGTCAACGCCCCGGTGGCCCCGCTTGAGGTGGCGAGCGCGGAGCTGACGTTGGTGGCCAGCATGGACGTGGTCGACGACCAGCCGGAGACGCTGGTGGTGATCCTTCCGATGCCGCATACGGTCTATGCCGAGCGTGCAGAGCGCGCGGACGACCTGCAGTCTGCGCTGCTGTATCGGGTGGCGGGCGCGATCTCGTCGGCGCTGAAGTCGGTCGGGGCGCCGGACGTGGCGATGTTGGCGGCCCCCTATGAATTTGGCGAGCACCAGCTCCTGCTTCAGGCCTGGCCGTCTGAGGGCAACATTGAGGGGGATCTTCAGGCGCGCATCGCTGAGGCGGTCGGTGCGTTGATCGACGGCGCTGACGAGCTGCGGGCGGCGGGCGTTCGTCTGGCGATGACCTGGCAGGATCCGGATGTCCTGGTCCCCTCGCCGGCGGACACCGAGCTGGACACCGAGCTGGACACCGAGCTGGACGCCGACCCGATGCCCGAAGATCATTCGCAGGAGGGATGAGCGATGAGTCAGATGTTGAGTATGTTTCAGAAGAAGTCGCTCGCTGAGGTCGCCCGCGAGCTGGGCATGGAGTCGCTGGACCTGGCTCGGATGCTGGGCCAGAGCGGTGGGCTTCCGGCGTCGCTGTCGTTCTCAGAGGCGGATGTGGCGCGCATCGGGGAGATGGCGGGCATCCACCCCTGGTGGGGGGATGACGCGCTGGAAGAGGCGGATGCGCACCGTCCGCGGGCGTTGGTGCGTTCGCTGGCGCGCAAGCTTTTGAACCACCACCACAGCGGCGGCGGGGTGACGCGTGCGGACAACCTGTTCCGGGGGCTCGACGGTGCCGATCAGTTGTTGATTCAGCGGACGATCAACCAGATGATTCGGGATGGCGTGTTGCTCAACAGCAACACCGCCAGCGGGCTGCATGTTCAGGTGGATGCTGTGCAGGCCGACATCCTGGGTGGGATCGCGGACGGCTCGGGAATCCCGGATAACATCGAAGCGTTATGGAGCTGAAGTCCGACTGAAACGATGGCGTTATCGCCTGATGGCGAATTATCGTATACACAATCAGCCATTCTGTTCATCATGTAGGTGTTCTACATGATCCGTCCCCCCAACATTCGACATGGCTGCACTGTGCACCGTCGGAGCCCGTCGTGAAGAAAGATCCCCGCTTCGTGACTGAGATACCGGAGTGGCCGGGTGAGGATGACGACTTTGATGACGTCGGCCCTTCTCCTGAGCCCCTCCGGCTGTCGATGCCGATAAACGACGGGGAGAAGCCCAGCCTGGTCCTCGCCGCGGCGGCGGTGGAAGACTACGACGAAGACGATGGGGAGTGGGCAGACGACGGCAGCGACTTCGCCGAAGAGAAAGAGATCCCGACCGGCATCCAGCTTCCGGTCGACCCGACCACGACCGAAGACATCAGCCGTCTCGAAGAACGGCGCTCGTTCAAGGCGCCGGTCTGGGGTCCTCGTCCGGGCACGAACCCTTCCTTCGACGATGACATCTCGCTGTTTGATGAGTCGGATGAGGACGACGCAGCGTTCGGCCAGAAGCGCGCGCCGCTGGTCGGCTTTGAGGATGAAGACGACGACGTGATCGTCTTTGATGAGATGGAAGAGCCTGAGCCGGACTTCCTCCGCCGTCGGATCAACGCGTTCATCGACGATGACGATATGGAAGGCGGCGACGAGCCGCTGGTCGCGGCGGTCCGGATCGGCCCGGCGCCCGAAGATGAGTTCGCCCCCGAGCCGCTGCTCGCAGAGAACATGCCCGAAGATTCGCCCTTGATTGAGGAGACGATCGGGTGGGAAGACTCCCCGGTTCCACGGCTCCGCCCCGAAGGGGAAGACACCGAAGAGGCCACGATGCTGGCCGATGCGATCTCGCCAGAAGAAGAACGCACCCAGATCATCGATCGGTCTCTGTTCGATGAGCCCCTTCGTGAGACGCTCATCGAGGAGCGCCCCCGCAACAACCCGCGCCCGTCGCCTGAGCAGAAGGCGCCCACCATTGAGGCGGAAGAAGGCGGCGGGTCGTCATTTCTGCTATACGCGATCGGGCTGTTGCTGCTGCTGGCCATCGGCGCTGCAGGCATCTTCGTATACATCGACGAGCTCTCAAGCGCCGGCCCCAGCTTCGACATCAACCTGTTCCAGACAGACGGGGGCGAGCAGGTCGAAGAGACGCCTCCTGAAGAGACGACGGAGCCCCCGACGGAGCAACCGACGGAGCGCCCGCCGGAGCAACCGACGGAGCCCCCGCCGGAGCAACCGACAGAGCCGGTGAAGCCGCCCCCCGTTCGTGCAGGCAGTCAGCAACCCACTGAGGTGATCGAGCTTGGTGATCCGGCGCAGCGGCTGGTTCAGGACACCGGGAAGCTGAGCATCATCACCGCGCGCCGCTCGACGGTGTACATCGACGGCCGACGGGTGGGCGTCACTCCGATGGCGCCGGTCGATTTGACGCCGGGCACCCACGATATCAAGGTCATCGACCGCAGCACCGGCCGTGCACAGTACACCCAGGTCCGCGTTGACGCTGGGCGGCTCAATCAGGTCGGCTTCAAATAGGTGCAGCCGCTGGCCTCAGCACTGCTCATCGGGATCGTGGCAGGGTGCGGTGGTTCGGTGTCGGGTTTGTCCGATCACGCCCGGTATCGATCCGTTCTCACCCAGCCCGGCCTTCCTGTCGACGACGCCCTCGCCGCGTGTGACGCCATCACCGATCGGGATCTTCGCGGGGATTGCGCGCTGTCTGCGGTCACCGCCCCGGGTCGGGATGACATCGCCGGCCGGTGTCCGGCGGTCCCACGCGGCGTCTGGCGAGAAGAGTGCTACTTCATCGCTGCCGAGCGGGTCAACCGCCAGGGGGACGCGGTCCTGGCCGCGGGCTTGTGCCAGCAGGCCGGTCGGTTCTCTCTGGATTGTGCCCAGCATCTCTGGCAGACGCCCGTCCATCAGCTGATCTTCAGCAAGGGCACCGCCGGCTTCGCCCATGCGCTTCCCGCCGCTGAGCAGCTCTATGCGGCCTGGGCCCCCGTCCTCGCTTCAGAGACCGACTTTGAGACCCGCTTCTGGGAGAAGTATTTCGGCAACGGCTTCGAGGGGCAAGGCCGCCCCATCGACCTGTCTGCCTGTGATGGGGTGCCTGCGCCCCGCCGAGACGCCTGCCGGGACGCAGGGGCCGCCTACTTCTACCGGGAGATCGGTCCCGCGGCCGATCAGGCGGGCGAGATGGATGTCCTGTGTGCCCTGAAAGCGCCCGACGCTGCGGCCCTTGCCCGGTGGTTGCCCGCAGCGCCAGACCCGCTGCTCGATCAGACCGCCGCGATGCGGGTCGCCGAGCTGTGTGCGTCACCGCCGCCATGACGGTCAGCGGCGGGTGATGGTCTCTTCGAAGACGCATCGGTTGATGTCGCCGGTCGTCTCTTCGAAGATGCCCTCGACGATGTTGCCGCGGTAGGTCACCGTCCCCATATCGTCCCAGCACTCGGTGATGACGCCGACGATCGGGCCCAGGTCGCCGCCGGTGACTTCGATGTCGCTGCGACCGGCGCCGGAGAGCAGCCATCGGCCGCTCTGCTCATAGTCCTCCAGCCCCGACCCGTTCTGCTCCAGGTCCATCTGGGTGAAGAACCACAGGTCGACGGTGTCTTCATACTGCTCCAGGGTGTACCAGGAGCGGGCGCCCGACGGCGCGGTCAGGATCGAATCGATCCGGCGGGCGCCGATGAAGTCATAGTCCGCCTCCAGCTGGCCGAAGTCGTCGTCTCCGGTCAGCGGCGTGATAAGCGAAGCGTCATAGACGAACGCGCCCTTGCTCTCTGCGGCGGCGTATCCGGTCAGGCTCTCTCCGCGGAAGAAGGGGATCCACACCGTCTCTCCGCCGCGTTGCCGGGTGAACGTCCAGGTGTACGCGCCGGGCTCGGTGCGGATGATCTCAAGCTTCCAGGAGAAGTCGGCCAGCTCCTCGGGGTAGGGCCCCCAGACCCGCCGGTCAGACTCGCGGACGTTCGGCGGCTGGGCGGTGACGATATCGATCCAGGACAACATGGACTCGACGGTGGCCATGAACCCATTTGCCCCACGCTGCAGCTCGGTCTGGGCCGGCAGCTCGGTCCGGGCGGTCGACTGGGGGAGAGCATCGAGGAAGGCTTGATCCTCGAGGACGAAGTCGTTGGTGATGGGGTTGAGGCAGGCAGCCAGCAGCAGCATCGCGATCATGGTTCAGAACCGGTAGCCGATGGTCAGGTACCCTTCGGTATATCCGGTCCGAAGGTCTGGGTTATCGAGGGCGTAGGGCAGCACCTGGCTGTGGGCCGTGAGATCGATCTCCCAGGCGCCGGGCCGGATCCCGATCCAGGTGGCCAGCCCCGGTGAGGCGGTGAGCAGCGACTGCCGCTCGACGTCCTGCCCGGGGAAGTCCCGGGTCAGATAGATCCCCGCGAGCCGCAGGCCCAGGCCGGCCTGGACGAACCGCCGACGGGTCGCAAAGCCCGCCGCCACGCCGACCGTGGTGGCGTTGATGCGCACCGGGTAGGGGTCTTCGAGGGGCTCCAGCTCGACCACTCCGCCGCCTGAGCCGGCGCCCAGGTCGATGCTGGCCCACCGCTCGCCCCGGGCGAACCGCTCCTTCTGCCAGTGCCACCGCGAAGACACCCCGGCCATTGGGATCGAAGGGAAGTATTGCGCCTGGACTTCGGTGTCGTTGAAGGTCAGGTTCCCCAGGTTCGCCCGCAGCGCCATCCGGGGCAGCTGCGCCTTCCGGATCTGCCGGTTGATGGCCCCCCGGGCGAGGTCGTTTTCATACTCGAAGGCCTTGAAGTCGTCGGGCTGGACGGTGACGGTGCCCCGCTCACGGAGCTGGACTTCGGCGGACAGCAGATGGGTGGGGTGGCGGACCTGGACCAGATAAGCGCTCGGTGGAAGGGTCAGCCGCCGCTCGTCGTCTTCGATGTCCACCTTGGCGATGAACTGCCGATGGCGCAGATCGAAGATCGCATAGCTGGCGGCGAGGTCGGGGGGCAGGATCAGGGTGGCCGAGGTGTCGGTTCGTTCGGCGAGGACGACGTCGCCCTGGACGTTGAGATCGAAGTCGGCGACCGGCTTCTGCTGCCCGGCCCGCGTCGCGGCGGTCTTGAAGCGGGTCTCGGTATAGACATAGTCGTAGGTCTCGACCAGGGTGACCCGTCCGTCCTGGTTGTGGTCGGCGGCGCCCGACAGGGCGCTGGCGAGGAAGTAGGTGAAGTAGCCGCCGCCGATCTCGTCGGACTCCTGGCTGGCTTCGTCGCTGGCCGAGGAGGTGATGATGACCTGCCCCTGGGCGTCCAGTCGCTCGGTGAGGTCGAGGATGAAGCCCGGCGCCCGCTGCCCGCCGCGGCTGCGGGTCATCGCCCCGGACTGGCAGGCGTCCAGAAAGGCGACGCGGACGTCCGCGCCGGAGCGCTCCAGCAGCGCCTCCAGCTCGGTCCAGGTCACCGCGGTGTGTCCCAGCTGGATCTTCTCCTTATCGGCGTGGCCGGCGTAGTAGAAGAACAGCATCGTGTCATCGCCCTGCGCCTTCGCTGCGGCGATGTCGGCCCGCAGCTGGTCCCGGCCCAGGGTGGTCAGCAGGTCATTTCGGTTCTGGCCCATCAGCCGGTAGGCGTGCTTGGGGTCGACCCCGCCGATGGTGGTGAACAGGCGGTGCATCTTCTCGGCGTCGGACTCGGCGAAGTACAGCGGCGGGCTGCCGGTCGCCCCTTCGTCGTTGCCGACAAAGACCGCGAACCGGGTCACCCCGGCGAACGCCACGCTCAACAGCAGCAGCAGACCGAGCATGCTACTCCTTCGAGATGATCACGACGCTGATCGCCGGATCGGACTCATCAAGTTCCTGTAGGCCCGTCAGGTCCCCTTCGTCATATACCTCTCGAATCAGGGCGACGGTCTCAGAGACATTCTGTGCGTCCACGACGGCGATGAAGGTCTCAGGCCCTCGCGCGTCATCCAGCGCGATGCTGTCTTCGAGCAGCACCAGATCGGTCGCCGATCGCAGGGGCGCGGGGGCCTCGCCGGTGCTGGGCCAGAAGACGGTGAGGGTGCCCTCTCCGTCGATGTTCAACAGGACGAGGGCGTCACCGTGTCCCTGGGCGTCCACGGCGAACTGCACCCGATCGCCCGGTGACAGGACCAGCCCCGGGGTCCAGGGGAGGGGGGCGCCATCCTGGAGCACGAAGGTCTCCAGGTATGCCCCCCCGCGGATGCGGGTGCCCTGGGGCCTGAACAGGTCAGGGGTGAGCGCCAGCAGGGCCAGGGCGGCGACCGCGGGGATCAGCATCAGCGACAGCCACGACCACCGGGGAGCGCGCCGGCCGACACCCGGCGCAGGGGCGCGGGTGTCGGCTTCAGCGATGCGCACGGCGCGTTTGGTCAGGATCTCGAAGTCGAAGGGTGGGGTGTGGGCGCGGGCAGCCTCCAGCTCGGCTCGGTAGGCGTCGGGGACATCACCGGGGCGCTCGTTGGCGGCTCGCGCGTCGAGCTCCAGGCGGCTGGGGCGGGTTCCGTCGTTGATGGACAGCGGCATGACAGTCAGCCTTCAGGAAGAGGTCGTCAACAAGATGAACGTGGTCAGGGCGGCCAGGGCGGTCACCCCCAGGACCCTGCGGGAGCGATCGATGAATGCCCGCAGGCGCTTGCGGACGGTGGGCACCGACAGCCCAACCATCTCTGCTGTCTCCGCCCGGGTCATCTCATCGAAGAAGATGTGCGTCACGATCTGGCGGGTCTGGTCGTCGGCGTCATCCAACAGCGCCCGCACCCGCTCTGCGTCTTCGTTGAAGGCGATGTGGTGGACCCCGTCGCCGACGATGTCTGACTTGTGGTGGACGAGCTTGTTCGAGCGGCCTTTGCGGTTCCGGAGCTGGTTGAGGCACCAGTTCGTCGAGATTCGATACATCCAGGTGATCGGTGAGGCTTCGCCGCGGAACGACGCCCAACTCCGGATCACCCGAGCGAAGGTCTCCTGGACCGCGTCTGCAGCCAGCTCGCGATCGCCGGTGACCCGCAACGCACGATGGTAGATGATGTGCGCGTAGCGGTCATATAGATCGGCGATCTCCTGCTCGGTTGGCTCCATTCGGTCCTCGCCCGTCGCTGGTCCTGTTGTTGTATTGGACCCGTCGACGGCGACCGACAGAAAAACTTTTTTCCCAGATGGCTTCGCTGGCGTTGTTAACGAACGCCCGTGCGTGGACAAAGCCGATAAGAAGAAGGCGCGGCGGTGGTGGCGGCGCGCGATGTAAGGCTGCAGCCAGAACACTGCCCCGTCCTGATCGTCGGGGCTC
>JBCBLB010000682.1:0-5094 GCA_038520555.1 Myxococcota bacterium
ACGCCCGGGAGAATTTCCGCCTGAACGACCTCAACCCTGAAGCCCACATCTTCGCCGCTGCAGACGCGTTCCGGTTCGAGCCTGACAATCCAGGGTTGCTCGTCTGCGACCCGCCCGCGCTGTCCCGAAGCCAGAAGTCCGACCGTTCGGCTGCCAGGGCGTATCGGGACCTCGCCACACAGTGTGGCCGCTCGCTATCGGGCGGCGGCCTGCTGGCGACGGCGTCCTGCACCGCACGGCTCAGCCAGGACCGATGGGAAGACGCTGTCCGCGACGGGCTCAAGAAGGCTGGGCGGTGGGCGTGGCTATGGCGTGCCGCCGAACCCCCCGATCACCCCATCTCCAGCCAACACCCCGAAGGTCGGTACCTGAAGTTCGGGCTGCTGAGGAAGCTGGCATGACCATCGAGCTGGAAACCCTCAACGAAGACGTCAACCTCAGCGGGGTCCGGTGGACCATCCAACAAGCCCCCTTGATGTCCTGGGGCATCATCACCTTCTTTGCTTCGCTGCTGATGTTCTTTTTGATGATTCCCATCAACCACATTTTCCCCATCGGTCTCTGGGGGGTGTGGGGGTTCTTCGCGTTGTTTTTGTCTTCCCTGTTTTTTATGGCTGCCAACCGATTCGTTCGCATGAACGCGTCCTTCGATCTTCGCGGGCAACGACTGCGGGTTCACGGATGGCGCAGCTCCCTCGCGCGCCCCGGCTCCCTTGAGCTGCCGCTTGGGGACATCCGCGCATCATACGCCCCCATGGGACATGTCCTGAACATGCGCACCTTCCACCTCACGCTCAGCCGCGCCAATGGCGAGATGTCTGATAGAGATGAGGTGCTGTTTGATATGCGCGATGTCATCAGCACCGAAGAGGAGATGAAGCGTCTGGTTGAGGGGCTCAACCGCGCCGCCATGCACGCGCAGCAGCGGGTCGGGGACGGAACCGAAGAGATCCCGGAGACCCTCGCATCGATGCGCCAGACGGAAGGGCCGGCATCATAAATTCCCTGCTTACAACGGTCTAATTTAAATCATACAATTGACGGGTTGGGGCGGGCGTGCGAGAAAGAACAGTAGCCGTTCCAGGCCGTTCTGAGGCTGGGACAGGACCAGACACTCTGTGTGTCCGGTCGATCAGGAATTTCAGAATCTTGTCTTCAACTGAACCATCACATCGAAAGGTCTCTTCACCGTCGGCCCTGCGCGGCGCAGGTGAGCGCGGATTTCACGCGCGCTCCCGGCCAGGGCGTGACCGGCTGGGGACCAGCTGGAGTTTTTCGTGGGGAACGAAATTATCGTCAACCGAACGGGGAGGGAGACGCGCGTCGCCCTGATGGAGTCCGGACAGCTCTCGGAGCTGCACGTCGATCGTGGCGACAAGAGCGGGTATGTCGGCAACATCTACCTCGGCAAGGTCGTCCGGGTGCTCCCTGGGATGCAGGCCGCCTTCGTCGACATCGGCCTCGAACGCGCCGCCTTCCTCTACGCCGGGGACATCTACCCGGAGTTTCTCGACAAGCACGTCGGCAAAGAGATCGACGATCCGGAAGCCACCGTCGCTGAGGCCGCCCCCCGGGCCACCCCGCGCGCCGGTCAGCCCGCCATCCAGGACCTCATCGAAGAAGGGCAGGAGATCCTCGTCCAGGTCGCCAAAGATCCCATCTCGACCAAGGGCGCTCGGATCAAGACCCACATCACCCTGCCCGGCCGGTTCACCGTGTTCATGCCCACCGTCGACCACGTGGGCATCTCCCGGCGGATCGAGCGGGATCGCGAGCGGCGAAAGCTCCGCGACTTCGTCGAAAAAAACCGCCCCAAGGGCGCTGGCTTCATCGTCCGCACCGTCTGCGAGGGGCAGCAGCTGTCCTCGCTCAAGCAGGACATGGACTACCTGACCGCGACCTGGAACCGGATCCAGCAGCAGGCCCGCGGCGGGCGCGCCCCTCAGGAGATCCACTCCGATCATGGCCTGGTCCTGCGCGTCGTCCGGGACAGCTTCACCGAAGACGTGGAGCGGATGGTGATTGACGACCGGGACATCTACGACAACGTGCTCGGGTTTATGAAGGACTTCGCGCCGGTGCTGCGTGACCGGGTCCGTCTGTATCGGGGCGCCGACCCCATCTTCGACACCTTCGGCGTCGAGACCGAGATCAACCGCAGCCTGGGCCGGAAGGTCTGGCTGAAGAGCGGCGGCTACCTGATCATCGACCAGACCGAGGCGCTGACCGCCATCGACGTCAACTCTGGCAAGTTCGTCGGCTCATCGTCGCTCGAAGACACCACCCTGGCGCTCAACCTGGAGGCGGTCCAGGAGATAGGCTACCAGCTCCGCCTGCGCAACATCGGCGGCATCATCGTCCTCGACTTTATTGATATGGAGAAGGCCGCCAACCGCGAGCGGGTCTACCGGGCGATGGAAGACACGCTGCGGAAGGATCGCGCCCGCACCAACCTGCTGAAGATCTCGGATCTGGGCCTCATCGAGATGACCCGCAAGCGGGTGCAGGAAGACCTGATCTCCACGATCTCTGAGCCGTGTCTATACTGCAACGGGACGGGGATGACCCGCTCCCGCACCACCATCGTCTATGACGTGCTGCGCGAGATCCAGCGCGAAGCCGCCCGCTCGAAGGGGCGGGAGACGATCTTCGTCAACGCCCATCCGCTGGTCGCCGACCAGATGTACAGCCACGAGCTCAGCAACGTCGAGCAGCTGGAGCAGCAGCTGGAGCGGAGCATCGTGGTCCGGGCGATGGGCCACTACCACCTCGAACGATACGAAGTCTACTCCCAATAATCGTCCAGGCGGGAGACGATGGCGGGAGATGATGGCTGGCGACGAGCAGATCTCCGGGGAGCTGTTGGGCTTCACCTTCCGGGCCGATGATCGGGCGTTCGCGGTGGCGAAGATCCGCGCGGCCAACAATAGCGAGTTCATCGCAGTCGGCCCGCTGGGCCATGTGACCGAGGGGCAGCATGTCTCGCTCACCGGCCGATGGATGCACCACGACACCTTCGGCCGCCAGTTCAAGGTGCGGGGGTTTCTGGTCGAGGATCCGCGGACCATCCGCGGCCTGCAGCTGTATCTGTCGAGCGGCGCCGTGCCTGGCCTGGGCAAGACCATCGCGAAACGCATCGTCGAAGCCTTCGGCCTGGAGACGCTGAAGATCCTCAACGAGTCGCCCGGCCGGCTGAGAGAAGTCGAGGGCATCGGTCCGAAGCGGCTCAAGCGGATCTTGTCGCAGTGGACGAAGGACACCGTCGGCCGCGAAGTTCACGCCACGTTGCGGGGCTATGGCATCGGCGACGCCCTGTCCCGGCGGATCATCGAGCACTACGGTGAGGACGCCATGAAGGTCATCACCGAGCACCCCTACCGGATGACCGCCGAGGTGCGCGGGGTGGGCTTCCGGACCGCCGACCTCATCGCGCGAGAGCGGGGGCTGGCCATCGACTCACCAGAACGGGCGCAGGCCGCCCTGATCCATGTGCTGCGAGAGGCGGCGAGCAGCGAAGGCCACTGCTACCTGCCGCGGGGAGAGCTGGTCGAGCGGGCCCGCAGGCTTCAGGTGCCGGCCGATGCCGCCGGGTCAGCGGTCGATGTGGTCGCCACGGCGGGGTTGGCGGTGATTCAGAACGAGGAGCGGGTGCTGCTGCCGTGGCTGGCCAACGCAGAGGATCGCATCTCGCGCCGGCTGAAGCGGCTGGAGCGGAGCGCGCCGCCGCCGGTGATCATCGATCCCGGTCCCATCGAGGTGTCTTTGAGCATGACGCTGAGCATCGGGCAGCGGGCGGCGGTCGAGCTGGCCCTGCAGTCGGGCGTCAGCATCATCACCGGCGGCCCGGGGACCGGGAAGACGACCATCGTCCGGGTGTTGCTGGCCGCGGCGAACGCCAATCAGGAGCAGTGGCTGCTGGCGGCGCCGACGGGGCGAGCGGCCCGCCGGCTGGCGGAGGCGACCGGCCAGGAGGCGAAGACGATCCACCGCCTGCTGGAGTACAACGGCCGCAGCCATCGCTTCGATCGGGACTTCGCCAATCCGCTGGATGCAGACGGCGTCTTGATCGATGAGGCCAGCATGATCGATGTCTCACTGATGGACGATCTGCTGGCGGCGATCCCGCCGGCTTGCCGGCTCGTGCTGGTGGGCGACGCCGATCAGCTGCCCAGCGTGGGCCCGGGGCGGGTGCTGGCCGACATCATCGACAGCGAGCGGGTGGCGGTGGCCCGTCTGAGCGAGGTGTACCGACAGGCGGCGCACTCGGGGATCGTCCTCAACGCGCACCGCATCAACCGCGGCGAGATCCCGCTCAGTGGCCAGCAGGAGATCCCTCCCCGAGAGGACTTCTACCGGGTCCATCGAGAAGATCCGCGAGAGGCCCGGGCGGCGCTGCTGCAGATCGTGAGCGCGCGGCTGCCTCGGCTGGGCTTCGATCCAAAGGTGGATGTCCAGGTGCTGACCCCGATGCACAACGGCCCGTTGGGGACGACGGCGCTCAACGTGGCCTTGCAGGGCCTGCTGAACCCGGGCAGTCCAGCGTTCAAGAGAGGCGATCGGGAGCTGCGGGTCGGCGACCGGGTGATTCAGGTCAAGAACGACTACGACCACGACATCTTCAACGGCGACGTCGGGCGGGTGCTGGCGGTGAGCACCCGCGGGGTCGAGGTCGAGTTCGAAGGGCAGCGGGTGTCGCTGAGCGCAGACAAGACGAACGACCTCCAGCTGGCCTACGCCATCTCGGTTCACAAGAGCCAGGGCAGCGAGTACCCGGCGGTGATCCTGGTCCTTCACCGGGCGCACCGGATGATGCTCCGGCGGAACCTGTTGTATACGGCGGTGACGCGGGCGAAGCGGTTCTGCTGCCTGATCGATACGCCGTGGGCGGTGAGCCGAGCGGTCTCCCAGGCCGGGGGGGTGCGCCGATATACACACCTGAAAGCGCTCTTACAAGAGCGCTAACCGGCGGCGGCGGTCACCTCAGGGCACCAGCGGGCGATGATCTGGATCAGCGCGTCTTTCTTCAAGGGCTTGGCGAGGTGATCGTTCATGCCCACCGCCAGACACCGCTGCCGATCTTCCATCATCGCGCTG
>JBCBLB010000207.1:0-13804 GCA_038520555.1 Myxococcota bacterium
AGAGAAGTGCGGGCCAACAGCTGGACATCGAGCCGCACGGCGCCCGTATCCGTATATTTCACCGCGTTGCCGATCAGGTTGGCCAGGATCTGCCGCAGCCGGTTGGGATCGCCCAGAACCCGCGCCGGGACCCGTCGATGGATCTGTCCGATGATGGCGATCCCGCGGTTGGCGGCCTGCACCGAGAACCCTTCACACAGGTCCTCGACCAGGTCACGGATATAGAAGGGGACCCGGCTGAACACCAGCTGGCCCGACTCGATCCGCGATAAGTCCAGGACGTCATTGATCAGGTACAACAGCGCCTGAGAGTTCGTATGCACTGAGCGAAGGTATGCCCGTTGTTCCTCGGAGAGGGGAGTGTCCAGGGTCAGCTCACTCATCCCAATGATCGCGTTGAGCGGAGTTCGGATGTCGTGACTCATCCGGGCCAGAAAATCGCTCTTGGCGCGGTTCGCCTGCTCGGCGGTGCGGAGCGCCTCCTGGAGCTGCCGCTGTTGACGGTGACGCTCGGTCACGTCGCGGTATTGCCACAGGTGGCCAGCGGCGCTCCCATCGAGTTCGATCGGCACATAGTCGCGCTCGACGATGCGGCCGTCCGCCATCTCCATCTCTTCACCGACGCAGGTACGCTGTGCGGCGAGCAGCTCATCCACCCGCGCCTCAAACGCGTCTGGAACAGCGAACAGGTGGCTGCTCTGGGCTGCAGCGTCGACGCAGCTGGTCCCCAGTAGGGTTGAGGGAGGGGCAGGGATCCCGAACAGGTCGCAGAAGGACTGGTTGGTGAGAACGATGTCCCGATGCTCATCCTCCAACAGGACCGCAGCCTGCTGGTTGCCGATCAGCGCTGCCATGCGGCGGCTGGCGCGGCGAAGCTGATCCTCGACCTGATGGCGGGCGGTCACGTCGGTCAGGTACAGGTTGACGTAGCCGCTGTCAGGAAACGGCGCGATCGCGGCCTGAAACATGCGCTCGTTCAGCGCCATCGGCTGAGAGGAGACCGGCCGGTAAGCCTGTAATGCTGCGACCAGCCGCTCTCGGATTTCGGGCAGCAGGTCCTCCCCAAGGAGCGCGCGGGCGGCCTGGTTTTGGTATAGGATCTGCCCATCGGACGCGACGCGCAAGACGGGTTGCGGGTTCTCATCGGGGAAACGCGCGATGCTTGCGATGCGTCGCTGCGCTTCCAGCTCGCGAGACTCCGACGCAAAGACCGCCTGCGTGAGCAGCGGAATCAGTCGCTGCAGAATCGCTGCTTGCGGTCCCCCGAAGAAGCCGACCTGTCGATGGGTCATCACCAACGCACCCGTTCCAACCGTCAGATCCAGTGGTGCGATCAACAGGCTGATATGATCAGCGCCCGGTCCGCACAGGTCAGGGACCTGGCGCGCATCGAAGACCGCCAGGGCGCCGCGTTGTGTACTCCGCTCCAGCAGCCGGCCCAGATCCCAGTCGTCGAAGTCGCCGTCGATGGTGGCGCTGATCACACGCATCGGGTCGCCGTCTGGGGCCAACACCAGCGCATCTTGGAAGCCGATGACCGGACGAAGCGCCTCGAACAGCTGCGCATAGATCGCTGCGGTGGTCTGCGCAGCAGAGATGCCGCGCAAACCGGCCAAAACGGCCTCAGACTCCTGCCGGGCGCTGCGCTCCCGTTGTTGCGCGCGTGCCAGATCCAGAAGCGCTTCCCGCAGGTTCTCTTCGGACTCATCCATCTTCTGCACCGAAACACACTGCGTTGATCATGAGGTTGCCGTGTCGGCTCTGCCCGTTGAGGAAGCAGCCCTGTTCGCCGAAGGTGAAGCTGCCCAAAAAGGGCTTGCCATATAGCGATGTGCGAAGTACATCGGCGACTTTGTCCATATCGTCTTGAATCGCCATCATACACCCCCCGCAATAGGTCACCAGAGCGCCCGCCAGCGGCGCATCATCCAAGCTCCGTACAGCAGAACGGGCGACCCGACCCGCACGATGCACCAGGCTGTCTCGATCGCCGACCATCAGCACCAACGTGTCTCCCTCCTGGACACCGGTGAACAGCTCGATCGCACCTGCATCTCCGATCGCTGCTGGATGGGAGAGCAGGAACATCGGCACGCCCTGGACGTCTTCAACCTGCCGCCCCAGCGGCGTCAGCGCCGTCCAGCGAAGCACGCTTTGATCTGCGGGACGACGCTGGAGCAGGCCATCGGCCCAGGTGTCGTACACCGCCGCTGCGGGCCGCCCGTCGATTTCCAGCACGGTTCGGCCTCGCGCTGCGGTGACCACGCCGCTCCGCTTCGTCGGGGAGTAGCCGCTGTGAAAGGCGGTTCCCACAAGGGTCGAAGGATAAAACGCCGCCAACGCGAGCCCATCTTGTGACCAGAACCCAGACGCGTGCTGCCACCAGCGCCCTTCCACGTGATCATCCGCGGACGAGCCGCCGACCAGCGGCACAGACGGTCCCACAACCTCGATGATGCCTGCGATGACCTCTTCCTCATGACCGGGAGCGCCACAACTCCACAACAGCATCGGAGACTCTCCAGGCCGTTGCGCGTCCATGATCGCACGTTGAAGGGCATCACGGCCTGCCTGTCGGGGCGCATCACCGATCTCTGCGGTGCCCACCCCGTATCCTCCTCCTGGATCCCAGATCCCCAGCATCCCGACCACAGACGGCCCAGTGTGGTACCCCTCTTCCGTCATCACACCGCGGCAGCTGGTCCCTCCAGACCAACGCGCGCTTCCGGCCATCGCAGCCATCTGCGCCTGCAGCTGTGCAGGATCATGAGCGGCTGTCGAATAGACGGCGATGAAGTGTGGTGTGCTGGGCAGCTTCTCCATCAATTGATCCAGGCAAGAAGATATTGCGTCTGATGTGCGGGACCGGGTGGACCAGGACGTCGCGATCTGCATCATCGCTCCTTTGTTGTGAGGCGGCATCCTTGACTGGAACAGGCCATTTCAGGTCAAACATCACCGTAACCCATACTCCCGAAGGCGTCGGTATAACGTACTTCGTGGGATGCCAAGCCGCCGGACCACTTCAGATACGTTGCCGCCCGTCTCCTGCATCGCTTCCAGGATTCGGCGACGCTCCATCTCAGACAGCGTCTCTTTGGCCGGGGGCGGGGCCGGTTCTGCAGGTGTCGTGGTGGGCGTGACCGACGTTGGCACAGTGATGTCTTGGATCCGCTCTGGCAGATCCTCTACCTGGATCTTGCCGTTGTCTGCCAGAACCACTGCGCGTTCGATGGCGTTGCGCAGCTCGCGGACGTTTCCAGGCCAGCCGTACGCGCTGATCCGTGCGAGCGCTTCGTCGGTGATGGTGACCGTGCCGATCTGGTGGTGGGCGGCCAGTTGGTTGATGAAGTGGTGGGTCAATTGCATCAGATCGTTTCCCCGCTGATGTAACGGAGGCACGCTCAGCTCAAAGACGGCAAGGCGATAGTATAGATCCTCACGAAATTCACCCTCGCGTACCATCGCGTTCAGGTCCCGGTGGGTCGCGGCGATGATGCGGACGTCGACATCGATCTGGGCGCTCCCGCCGACGCGGTAGAAGGAGTGCTCTTGTAAGGCCCGAAGCAGCTTGGCCTGGAGCGATAGGCTGAGCTCTCCGACCTCATCGAGGAACAGCGTCCCGCCGTGCGCCTGCTCAAACCGGCCCGCGCGTCGGGATTGTGCGCCGGTGAATGCGCCCTTCTCGTGCCCAAACAGCTCTGACTCCTGCAGGGTCTCTGGGATCGCTGCGCAGTTCAGGGCGATGAACGGCTGTGTTCGGCGTCGGCTCGCGTCATGAAGCGCGTGGGCGATCAGCTCCTTGCCGGTGCCGCTCTCCCCACGAATCAACGCGGTGATGTCACGTGGTGCGATCCGATCCATCTGGCGAAACATTCGCTGCATCGACAGAGAATTGCCGATTATACCAGGGTATCCGCGGCCAGATGCTTCCCGTTCCAGATGCAACAAGCGCAACTGCATTTGCGACTTCTCCACCGCGTTGCGGATCACCGTCAACAGCCGCTGGCGATCCACGGGCTTGGTCAGGTAATCCCATGCCCCGGCCTGCATCGCCTGGACGACCACCGCCACCCCGGACTCTGCAGTCAACATGATGACTGGAATCCCCGGGTGTTTCTCCTGGACGCGCTGGAGCAGATCTACGCCAGAGCCGTCTGGCAGGTGTACATCCAACAAGATCGCGTCTGGCAGCGACGAAGACAGCATCCCTTCTGCGCCATCTGCCGTCTCTGCAGTTCGGACCTCATATTTTGCATATACCAACCAGTGCCGGATCAGGCGCAGCTGGCTGGTGTCATCATCAACCACCAGAATCTGTGCGGTAGACCCATCCATCTTGCCACTCCCTTCATGCACCTCTTTTATCGGCCGGGAACGGCATGGCTCCAACCTGATGTGTTCGCTATCACAGGTCATTGATCTTCAACGCAGACACGATCAATTCGATGGGTTGGCCATCTGGAGGCGGTGTACCATGAAGCAACCAGAGGTTGATGTGTAGGCGGTGCGCATGGAATCGGGGCACCCTCCAACCGTGCGCGTACCATGCCTTGAGCATCACGCCGTCCTGCCAACTCTGCCACTGCACCTGCCGATCGTGCCAGTTCAATCGATGGTGAGAGGGCGCGGTGGGATCGAGCGCGAACCGGACTCGCCGCTTGGGTGAGTCTGCCGGCGCGATCGCATACTGTGCGATGGGTGCTCCCGCCTCTCCCCAGCGAGACAGCTCAAAATCCAGCTCACAGCCATCGTTCCGGTACAAAAAGACGCTCGCTACGGCGCCAACCTGCAGATCGCCCTCTGCCAGGTATAGCGAAAAGTCCAGCTGGGTCAGCAACGGAACCTCGGCGAAAACTTCTACACTTCGCCATATTCCATGTGTATCGGGCGCCAGTCGCAGGTGGAGGCGATTTTGCGCATCGACCCAGACCTGCCTTGGATCGGCGCTCCACCGGTTGGGCCCCGCGCCGGTGGGGATCTCGCTCTCACGAATGGAGAAGCGCAGCGCGTCAACCTGCAGGGTCCGCCTGGCGGTGGGAATGTTCGTCCAGAGCGGTGCCATACATCCCCAAAACAGTGAAAAACGCATCTGTGTTCAGGCGACGGTGACGGACTTCGCGAGGTTGCGCGGCTGGTCGACGTCGCAGCCGCGGAGCCGCGCTCCGCGCGCCCGAACCGGGATCTTCGATGCCTGTTGCTCACCGACGTCGGCCATAATTCCGCACATCCTCGACCTCCTGATGTTGTGCGCCATAGGAGAGCAAGCGGCGTACCAATCTGAATCAATCCGGAATGGTCGGTATTATCTCAGAAGTGTCTCATGGTGGACTGTCCCGGTGTGCCACCACGACACAGCCGGAACACAGACCGCATCACTGGTAGACGCGGACGTAGTCGATCTCCAGGGTCGCATCGGTGAAGTCCCCCGGCACGGCGCCGCCCAGGTTGCCGCCCATCGCGATGTTCAGCAGCAGGTAGTGAGGGTTGTCGTAGGGACGGGTCACCGTGTTGGCCAACTCATGGACCAGCTGGTCGTCGACGTAGATTCGCATCGCGGCTTCGTCCCACACCAGCGAGTAGATGTGGAACTCGTCAGTCGAGTCAGGGTTGCTGATCGCGCTGCCCTCGGTCTCGTAGGCGGACGTCTCGGTGTTGCCCCAGTGGAAGTAGGCCAGCGTCGACGCCTTGTCCCCGCCGGTCTGCTCCATGATGTCGATCTCACCGCAAGCCGGCCAGCTGACGCTGCCATAGGTGTCGCCGAAGGCGTTCCCCGGCTCGTTGATGTTGGCTCCCAGCGTCCAGATCGCCGGCCAGGTGCCGCCCGCAACCGGCAGCTTTGCTCGGACATCGACCCGTCCATAAGTAAAGATGAACCTGGAGTTCAGTCGGGCCGAGGTGTAGTCCAGCGTCACCCCCTGGGTCGTATACGACTCTTTTCGGGCCACGATCTTCAAGGTGCCATCGCTCTGAAAGCTGTTCTCGACCCGATCGGTGTAGTGCTGTAGCTCGCCGTTGAACCAGCGGCCGTCTGACGGCGCGAACACCTGATGGTGCCACTTCTCTGAATCAACAGCCCCGTCACCGTCGAACTCATCGGCCCACACCAGCCGCGGGTGATGCGACGTCGAGCGGCGGACCGTCACGCTGCCGGTCCAGGTCGCCTGGGCGCCGTCTTCTGCCTCAGCGGTCACCGCGAGGATGTACGTCTGCGTCCCTTCGTGCGTATAGGTGTGCTCGACCTCACCCGATGCGTCCGCAACGATCGTCCCATCGCCGAGGTCGAAGGTGTAGTTGACCGCCTCATTGGTGGCCGCTTGTACCGTCACCACGCCCGAGCCGTCTCCGTTCGGGTTCAGCCCATCTGCACCCGCGATGATGATCTCGACCTGCGGAGCCGAGAACGCGCCATGGTCTGTGTCAGAGTCTTCGTCCAGCACGCTATCGCGAAGCGCCTCCCCAGAGTCTTCTCCACCTTCGCAGCCGATCGTGAGGAGGAAGATAGAGAGGACAAGCGAACGTGTCGACATCGAAGCTCCAGATGGCAGAACCGGAACCTATCGTCTCTGCGATGTCGTCGCTCAAAAAGGAAGGTCATTTAAGGCCGGAATCGGCACTCTGGTCGATGGGTTTCGGTGGGCTCTCCAGAGATGCTGCTGGCTGCGAAGCAATGGGGTAGAGAGCGGCCGCCCGGACTGCACCATAGACCGGGGCGTCATGTCCCATCAGGGGACCGCGGTCACCGCGATCGGGATCCAGTCCGGTTCGACGCCGAGGCCCTGGACCGCCACCCGCACCGGCCCGTCCGCGTCCTGCGTCGAATATACCGGGCGGCTGAGGTTGAAGACGCCATCGGCGCCGGTCGTCGTGCTCATCAGGCGGCTGTGTCCGGGCCAGGACAGGTAGACGCTCGCATATGCCAGCGGCTCTGCGCCCGTATCGGTCGTACACAGCAGCTGGCCGCGGATGCGAAGCGAGCGCGAGCCCGCCACCGTCGCGGTCAGGTCCGCGAACGCTGTGTCCTCCACGAGGCACCGCTGCCCCTCGAAGGCGAAGACATAGGGCTCAGTCGTTTCGGGGGTATCGCATCCGACCGGAATCAGCGCTGCACAGAGGATGAGTCGCCGCGTGAAGGACATCTGGACTCCTGTTGGACCGGCGTACACTCTTCTTCACGAAAAAACCTTCAGAAACGGGACATGGTTTCTGTTGTTTTTTCCACAGCCCGCAGATGTCAATCGCTGTCAATCGTGGCCCTGTGGCGGGCGCATACATTCCTTCTGTCAGCGGAAACAACGACATCCGCGAGGTGAGCGATGGACGCTCGCCACTGAGGAGGAGAGACCCATGCGCATCACTCGGCTGAGCCCGTTCATCTTTGCCCTGACCCTGACGGCCTGTGACACCGACTGCCCCGATCAGGACAGCGCCGTTGACGATGTCATCTCAGAGGATGACTGTGTCCCCTATGACCCGGTCACCGAGTCCTGGGAGCTGACCGGACAGCTCACCGGCGACGACCAGACAATCGTCTTCCCCGTCGCCAGCCGCGGTGTTCGCGGCGCGGGCATCCTCACCGCCGAGCTGACCTGGGACTGGGCCGGCTACGACGGCTTCCCCAGGCTGGAGATCGCCAACGCCAACCAGAGCATCAAGGGCATCGACAGCTACGGCAGCGAGCAGCCCTCGCTCACCGTCGAGACCACCCTGTTCGCCGGCGACACCATCGACCTCCTTGTCGGTGAATTCGCCCGCGATAACGTCAACGACGCCTACCCCATCGACTTCACCATCTCGATGACCTGGTCCGACCGGATGGATTGTTTCGAACAGAACAACACCCAGGACGCGGCCAGCCGGATCGTCGCAGATGTCGACTATGAAGCCTACAACCTCTCCACGTTTGAAGACACCGACCCGTCAGCGTTCGATGACAGCTCCTCGGACGACTTCTACACCATCACCGCGCCCGCTGACGTCCGCCAGATGATCGTCGAGATCTCCAACCCATCGGTGGACAGCTCCGTCCAGGCGCTGCTGATGGACGCCGGAGAGGATCCATACTACGCCGACGACCTCAACTATATCGGCGGTGAGAGCGGCCCATCGAAGACCCTGGAGATTCCCGTGATCCCGGGTGCGTCCTATGACCTCCTCGTCACCCGCTGGGAAGGCCCGATCTTCGCGTACTGGGCACGCCCCACTGAGGATGGAAGCGCCCGCCCGGACCACTGGGACACGCCCTACACCTTCTCCGTGACCTTTCAGTGAGCACGGCGCCAGACAAAGCCATGGCACAAAGAAGGCTTCTGTCAAGGCGCATGTTCATCAGGGTCAATGCTGACAAGTGGCCAGAAGATAGCCTTGATGACCTCAGTCGGAACCATTAGTGGCTGAAACCTATCGCCTGTGCGGCGGCGGCACAGGTGGCCGAGGGTGACTTTTTCGATGGCGGGTGACGTGAGGGCCGATGCTGGCATACCTCTCAGGGGCTGAACCACAGGGAGAGGATATGTCGAGCCACACGGAGCTGGATGTCATCATTATCGGCGCTGGCGCTGCGGGAATCGGCGCTGGGCTGGCCGCCCGCTCCGCTGGGTTGCGGTTCGTCATTGTGGAAGCGGCGGGGCGCATCGGTGGCCGGGCCCACACGGTCCGACACCAGGGACTCGCCTACGATCTGGGATGTCACTACCTGCACCACGCCTCTCACAATCCGTTCACCCTTCATGCGCTGCAGATGGGCAAACGAATCGACTTCGACAATGAAGATCATGAGGACGTCCCACCAACGATCTTTCTCCATGGCGTCCGTCTGGACGCGGAGCAGGCGCAGGAGATCGCCGCATACTATCAAGCCAGCGATGAGATCCTGTATGGCAGCTCGGAAGATCGGCCCCTGGCCGATCTCCTGCCGGACGCGCCAGAGACGAGCGCTGCGTTGTATCGCGGGTGGCTCGCGTCGAACTATGGTGTGCCGCCAGAGCGGCTGTCCCCTGTTGAGGCCCAGCGGCAGCAGGACGTGGACGAAGACTGGACGATCCGCTCGGGCTATGGTGACCTGATCGTCGGCCTCGCCGATGGGCTGCCGATCCGCACCGGCTGCCCTGCGCAGACCATCGATCGGACCGGGCGCTTCGTCCGGGTTCAGACACCGCAGGGCGACCTGAAGGCGAAGGCGGCCGTGGTGACCGTCTCGACGAACGTGTTGCGTTCTGGCGCGATCCGGTTTCTGCCCGCGCTGCCCGATGACGTTCAGATCGCGCTGGCGCGGGTGCCCCTGGGCTATGCGGAACGGATCGCGCTCATCACAGACGGGCCGGTGAGCGCGTCCGAGGTGTTCGCCCATGTGTTGCCCCGCGCCGGCCATGCGATGTTGTTGACGATTCAGGAGGCCGGCACCCCGACCCTCGGCGGGTACGTCGCTGGAGACCTCGCTTTCGCGCTCGCAAAAGAGGGGGACGCCGCGCTCATCGACTATACCGAGCAGGCCGCGGTCGAGATCCTGGGCAGCGACGTTCGGCGACGCATCGTCGATCGGATCACCAGCCGTTGGTCCACCAATCCGCTGATTCAGGGCGGATACTCGGCCAGCCTGCCTGGACACAGCGATGCACGGGATGTTCTCGTCGAACCATTCGATGAGCGGTTGGTGTTCGCCGGTGAAGCCTGCGCGACAGAGCACTATGGCACCGCCCACGGCGCCTATATCTCCGGAGTGCAGGCGATCCGTGCGTTGTATGATCGGTAGATGAGCCCTGGGCTCATCTGCGGCGGGTCACCCAGATCTCTTCGGCGGGCCAGCGCCGGGCCCAGTCGTAGGGAGCGAAGTCGTAGGTTGTCTCTCGCCCTTCTGGCGCCCGCAGCTCGACGAGATCTTCCACGATCAGATCGTGTGTACGGAGCAGCCGAATCCACGCCCCATGGGTGAGGGCGTGCTCGACGAAGCCGTCATCTTCGATCCGTCCGAGGTCGAAGGCGCTGACCTGGAGCGTCTGTGAGACCGCGTCGGCGTCCTCGTCGAAGCACATCTGGAACAGCGCAGAGGCAAGGTTGAAGGCAAACCGTCCGCCCGATCGCAGGAGCCGGGAGACCTCGGGCAGCGCGAGCCGGGGATCGAGGAAGCTCATCGCGCCGTGATCGCAGAAGATGATGTCGAACCGGTCGTCAGGCAGCGGGACGCGCTCTGCAGAGGTGTGGATGAGCGTGATGTCCACGCCGGCGCGCGCAGCGGCGTCCCGGGCGAAGCCGAGCTGTGCGGCGGAGTTGTCGATGCCTACGACCCGCGCGCCCTGCTGCGCCAGGGCGATCCCCCACTGGGCGGCGCCGCAGCCCAATTCGAGGATGTCCCGGCCAGCGACCGGGCCAAGGATCTGAAGCTCCGCCTCCGGGATCGACCACGTCCCCCAGGCCAGCGGCGCCTGGTCGAGCTGGCCGGCGTGCTTTCGTTGATACGCTGCGGCGTAGCGGTCCCAGGCCAATCGGTTCTTCGTCGCGTCATCGGACAGGCTCATCGTCTCACTCGGTGTCAGGGTATCAGATCTGCCGTTCCACACAGAACAGCCGATGACCCCGCCCGGGGCCATGAAAGAAGTCCTGGTTCTTCGAGAAACCCAGGTGGACGCCGCTGTCCAGGATGAGCCGGATCTGATCGGGGTCGGGGCGGAAGGGCCGCCGCTCCCAACGCAGCCCGGCCTCATCCAGGTAACCGCAGACGTCCCGGAGCAGCATCCCTTCCGAGAGCCAGTTGGGATGAAACGGCGTCGAGATCCGGTCGAGATCATCGCAGAAGATCATCCAACAGATGTCGTTCGGATCCACACCGAAGTGGAATTCGACGGCGCCATAGCGGAGCAGCGGGGACCACACCCAGCCAGGCTGGGGCTCCCCCCGCTGCTTCGCCCCGCGCTCGGTGTTGCTGAACATCCACGTCTGCGGCCAACCCAGCTGGGCGACCACCTGTTGGCGGGTCAGGCCGGGCTGAACCCGGCTCCATCCGCCCATGGCGAGGAACGTCTTCATCATCAGTGGCGTCTTCGAAGACATGGGGGCCTGGGCTGGGATGGGGTCAACGGGGGAGGGCCGAGATCGTGTCGTGGTACTCACGGACGATGTCTTCGACGATGCGTTCGATGGAGAGGACGTCTTTGATCTCAGCGACGCCGTGGCCCGCGCTCCAGATGTCCTTCCACCGCTTCGCTGTCTCGGGACCGCCTTCGCGGTGCTCAGGCAACGACTGCTTCAGGAAATTGGCGTGCACCCCGCTGACCTGGTCCGTATAGACGATGTCTTCGGGGGTGGCATCCACCACCATCTGTTTATACGCGTCCTGCGCCCCACACTCAATGCTGGTGATGAAGCGGGTGCCCATATACACCAGCTCGGCCCCCAGCGCGAGGCTGGCCGCGATCTGACGGCCCGTCGAGATCGCGCCGGCCGCGATCACCGGCACAGAGAGGTGCTCCCGGAGGTAGGGGATCAGCGCGTAGGGAGTGATGCGACCAGCGTGGCCACCAGCCCCGGCAGAGACCCCGATGATCGCATCCACCCCTGCAGATTCGGCCTTCCTGGCATGGCGCAGGTTGATCACATCGTGGAAGACCGTCACGTTCCGGGCGCGCGCCCGCTGGACGAACGGGGTGGGGTTGCCGTAGCTGGTGATCCAGACCGGGACCCCAAACGCTTCGCACAGCGCGACGTCCTGTTGTAGGCGATCCGGATCGGTCAGCCGGATGGTCATGTTGATCGCGAAGGGCTTGTCCGTCCGCTCCCGAAGCCACTCCAGATCTGCCTGGAGCTTTTCCGGAGTTCGCGCGTTCAGCGAGGGCATCGCCCCCAGGATGCCTGCTTCCGCACAGGCAAGCAGCATCTCCTTGTTCGAGATGATGAACATCGGCGCGCAGACAATGGGATACCGGAGCCCCAGCTTGCGAGAGAGCGGGGTGGAAAATGGGGACATCGTGCCTCAGATGAATCGGGAAGGTCCCAATCCTACAAGATCTAACGCGGAGATGCCTCATCGGTGGGTTGTTGCTCCTCTGCCGGAGATGCTTCCCGAGGAGGCAGCTTGGAGAGGTGTTCTTGAGCTTGATCGCTGGCTTCCTTGGCCCGACCCTGCTGAAAGCCTGCCCACCAGGGCCGAGGGTCGAAGCGGGCCATCATCTCGCGCAGTTTGACTTCATTCTTCATCTTTTTGCTCCGCGACTGCGCGGCGTTCTGTCGCTTTGTGCTCTCACCGCGGTAGAGCGGATCGATATCCAACGCGTCCGCGTCGTTGGCACTTGCCTGTGACTCTTCTCGCTGCTTCGCCTTAGACAACGCGCTCTGTGCCTCTGCCTCCGTGGTGTAGAGCGGATCTCTGTTATCCTTCAAAGAGTTGAGAGAGTCATTCGCTGTGGTCACGTTATCTGATGCAGTACTTAGAGCGGTTTTAAGACCTTTCTCTTTCGCTTCCGCGTTTGTGATTTCCAACTCCAATTCCTGAATCTGTCCATTGATCTTGTCAAGCGCGCCCGATGCGGATTCTAGCTCTTTCAACTGGGCCTCGGACGCTGCGTCGGGATCCTCTAAGTCTGTGATTGCGTCCTGTGCTCGCTTCTCCCGTAGCGCTGCAGCCGCTTGCTGCACCCTGAGGGGTCTCAGTTCGTTCTTCAATGAACCTGTCTTTTCCTTTGATGTGTCATAGTCTGACTGCGCCTGTCCCTGGATGCGTTTAAGCTCCTCGAGCGCCTTCGTCTGTTCAATGATCTTCGTTGTGTTATCCTTACGCGCCTGCGTCGCATTGGTCAGTGCCATTTCAGCGTCTGGAACAGAGAGGGTTTCGCCACCATCAGGGACCGCTCTCCGCGCCGGTGTATTCTTGAGTCGTTCGGTCTCTCCGAATCCTCCTCCCTCAAGGTTCTGATCGATGGCCTGTGCCCGTTCGTTCAGATCAGTGGTTTTCTGCTTTGCATCCTCCTGATCCAGCTCGGCCTGACGAAGCTGCTCGTCCCTCACGCCGAGCTTCGCGCTCGCCTGGGCGGCCTTGTCCTCTGCCCTGAGGCGCGTGTCCTGGGCATCGTTCTGTTCTGTGCGAGCCTGATTTTGATCGCGTGCCGTCTTGGTGTCTTGCTGTGCAACAGAGAGACCCTTCGGTGTCTGGGGATCTGCTTGTTGCTTTTTTAAACCCTTGATTTCCGGCTCATGGTCTTCTGCTTTCACAAAGGTATGGGAACCCACCTCTCCATTGGCTTCTCCCTGACCTGAACTCGAACCGGAAGGGGCTGCGGTGACGGGCGCTGGGTTGTCTGCATACTGCGTTTCGTAGGAAGATACATTCTGCGCATACGTGTCTGCCTTCTGCTTCAGCGCTTGCGCCTGCTCGTATTCTTCCTTCGCTTTTTTATAGTTATCATTTGCTTCTTTGCGATCAGCATGAGCATTATTCATTGTATTAAGCGAAGTCTCGGCTGCCTTGAGATCTACAAGATTCTGCTCTCTCTTTTTCTTCAACCATGACGTCAGTGGTGTATCTTTAGCCGGCTGATCCGATATCTCCGATGTGCCAGTCTCCGGTGTGCCAGTCTCCGGTGCCTCAGTCTCTGCGCTGGGTTCAGCAGTGTCTTCTGATGTTTTGTCTGTTTTCTCAAGAACTTTCTTCGCCAACGATCTGAAACCAAATTCAAGAGACGTGAGTATATGTTTCCCTGTGCTATAGGCCGCGTCACGATTCTCTTTCTCTGTCTTGGCTTCCTTCAATGCAGTATCGGCTGCCTGGTGGTTTTCGTTCGCAGCAGCAGCGATCTTCCGGGCTGAAGGGCCTCAA
>JBCBLB010000145.1:0-16064 GCA_038520555.1 Myxococcota bacterium
CGAGGTGCTTGAGCCCGCAGGCGATCTGGCGGACCTGTCGGGCGACGTCCTGCCAGCGCAGGGTCTGCCATCCGTCGGGGCTGGGTGCGTACAGGGCGTCGGCGTCTGGTGTCGCGGCGACGCGGTGGAGGAGCATCTCCGGGATGGACTGAAACGATGCGGCAGGCATGGAAGACTCAACAGCGGGGTGGCGGGATTGTATCGGCCCCTGCTCGGGAAGGAAACCGCCGCCGGGCTCTGGAGGCTGTTGAAGGGGGTCTGCTCAGCGGCCGGTGGGGAGGACGCTGGCGCGCTGAACCGTCTCGACTTGTGCCGTGGACGCGGTCAGACCCTGCGGATCGGCTTCGGATGCGCCGACGGTGCTGGATGCGACCGCCCCGACGAGGCTGATCATTCCCAGACCAAGTCCAAGCGCGATAAATTCGGGCAGCTTCTTCATGGCAGAGGTCTCCAACGTCTTGAATGAAGTATCGGTTCACCCTGTGTCTGCTTAAACGGAATCCCTGCCCGCATCACCAGAGTCGTGGGGGGGCCTGGAGGAAACCATGCTCCGTCTTTCATCTTCCAGTCGGGATGGCTGGTTGAACGAGGCGCTCGCTGATCTCGACGCTGTGCTCCTCGATCATGCCCACTGTGAGAAGAAGGCTGCCTCGATGGCGGTGAACTTCCTCTTTCGGTATCCAGAGCACGCCCAGATGATGGCGCCGCTGTCAGCGCTCGCCCGTGAAGAGCTTCGGCATTTTGAGCAGATGCTCCAGACCCTCACCGCCCGTGGGGTGCCCTTCGCCCGACAACATCCCTCGAAGTATGCCAGCCAGCTGGTCCGGGGGGTCCGTCAGCAGGAGCCGCATCGGATGATGGATCTGATGCTGTGCGCCGCCCTGATCGAGGCCCGGTCCTGTGAGCGGATGAAGATCCTGCAGTCTGCCTTCGCTCCACAGGGGCCTTCGCCGGATTCGGCGCTCTATCGGTTGTATGGTGGGCTGCTGGCATGTGAGGCGCGGCATCACCATACCTATGTGGATATGGCCCTCTCCGCGTTTCCCCGGGACGCGGTGTTCGAGAGGTTGGAGGAGCTCTCTCGCCATGAGGCAGAGATCATCGCGGTGGGGGAGCCCGACGCCCGGATGCATAGTTGAAATCCTGTGTTACAACCGCCTCCAAATGGAGAGGCGAGCATGGCGCATCCGTGGCACGACATCCCCAACAACCCAGATACGTGTGACAAGTGGTTCAACGCCGTGATCGAAATCCCCAAGGGGTGCAAGGTCAAGTATGAGCTGGACAAGCCCACCGGGCTGCTTCGCGTCGACCGGATCCTGTATAGCTCGGTCATTTATCCGGCGAACTATGGCTTCCTTCCACGGAGCTACTGCGACGACAATGACCCGCTTGATGTCCTGGTGCTCGGCTATGAGGAGGTCGTCCCGCTGGCGCTGATGCAGGTCCGGGCCATCGGGGTGATGCGGATGCTCGATGAGGGCAAGGCCGACGATAAGATCATCGGGGTCCACGTCAGCGATCCCGCGTTCGCCGAGTACACGGACATCTCACAGCTGACGCCGCATATCGCGATGGAGATCAAGCGCTTCTTCGAGGATTACAAGACCCTGGAGAACAAGAAGGTCCTGGTTGAGGATCTGGAGGGTCCGGAGGCGGCGATCAAGGTGGTGCGTGAGGCGTTGCAGATGTACCGGACGGAAGAGAACCGCATCCGGGGGTGGGGCTGACGTTATTGTGTGAGCCATGAGGCCTTCGCTCCGTCAGGTGTTTCTGTCTATCGTCACATCGCATACGTCGTATGAGAGCGGCCGTCCGCCCAGGCGATATCCCGACGGTACCGCTCGAGAGGGCGCGGCGCGGAACCGAGCGCGGCTGGAAGCCCGGCGCGCCCGCCGTGAAGCCGAGCGGCGGCTGAGCTGGAGCGACGTGTTCCTGGCCGCCGTCGGTGAGGCAATGGCTGCGGAGCCCGATAGCCTTGCCCTTGAGTCGTCGCTTCGGCAGGTGGCGGTGATCGTCGCGTCCTGGCTGGAGGACCTTCAAGCGCGTCGGCTGCGCCGGGAGATGTCAGAGGGGCCGCCGCCGGCGGGGACGGTCCTGCATGTCCGTTTGCCGCCGCGAAGCCTGGTGTACCGCGCCGTCGTGCAGCCGGATGGTCGGCTCCAGATCCCGGTACTGCGGAGAGACTTCTCGATCGATGAGGTCCAGGTTCAGCCGCTGAAGCCCGATGCATCCGACAAACCCAACGATTCGGAGCCCCTGCGCGGCGTGTTGGATCACCGGCTGGACGAGATCAAGCGGAACACCAGGTCGTGAACGGCTATCCTGTGTATATGGGTTCGATGCTGTTCATGTTGTTGTGGGCCGCTGCACCGGCTGTCGCTGAGGAAGAGCTGACGCTGGAGGTCGTGTCGATGGACGAGCTGGACGACAGCGAAGATGAGCGACCGTTCGGATCAGGGGGGTTCCTGCTTCTGTACTTGACGATCGCTGGGCTCGGGGTGTTCGCCACCATTCGCGCTCGGCCTCAGGAAGAGGGCTGACGTGGGGGCCCTGATCTTCATCGGCGGTGGTGCGCGCTCAGGCAAGAGCGCGCTGGCGCTGGAGCGTGCGCTGCGCTTCGGCCCGCGTCGGGTGTTCATTGCCACGGCCCAGGCGTTTGACGATGAGATGCGCGATCGCATCGTCAGGCATCAGGATGAACGGGGCGAACAGTTCGACACCCTTGAGGTTCCGCTCGAGCTTCCGGAGACACTCCGCCAGATCTCGTCGTGTGATGTCGTACTCATCGACTGCTTGACGTTATGGGTGACGAACCTGTTGATGGCAGAGAACGAAGACATTCAAGGGCGGATGGATGAGCTGTTGGCCGCGATCGGTGCGGTGGACTTCCCCGTGGTGTTGGTGACGAATGAAGTCGGCCTGGGCATCGTTCCGATGAACGCCCTGGCGCGGCGGTTTCGGGATGAGGTGGGCCGGGCACACCAGAAGCTGTCCAACGCAGCGTCTGAAGTGTACTTTGGCGCCCTGGGGGTGATGCTTCGGCTGAAGCCGGGGCCGGTCGAGATGGTCTCCCGGCCATCGGCCGTGCTGCCATCATGAGCATTCGGCCCATCATTCTGGCGTTCAGCTTTCTGACGCGGCTGCCGGTTCCGGCGCTCGTCCCCGAAGACGACGAGCTGGGCCGATCGATGATGTACTACCCATTCGTCGGGGCGATCCTCGGGATCGGACTGTGGGTCTTGAGCGTCGGCGCAGGGATGGTGCTCTCTCCCGTCCTCACCGCTGTCTGTACCTTGTTCATTCTCGGTGCCCTGACCGGGGGCCTTCATTTGGATGGGGTCGCAGACTGCTTCGATGCGTTGGGGGTCTTCGGTGATCGGGAGCGCCGGCTGGCGGTGATGAAGGATCCGCGGGTGGGGGCCCTCGGTGCTGCAGGGCTGTTTGGCGTCATGTTGCTGAAAGTGTTCGCCCTCGCGGAGATCGATCCCATCATGCTGGTGCCTGCGCTGGCCTGTGCGCGATGGTTGTCGGTGATCGCGGTGGTCGGCTTTCCGTATGCTCGCAATCGGGGAACCGGGCGTGCGCTGGCCGATCAGACCCGCTGGTCTGAGGTCGCCGTTGGCGCCTTGTTCACGATCCCCATGATCCTGCTGGCCGGTCCGCTCGCAGGTTGGGGAGTGGTGGGGGCCGGGGTGGCTGCCGGTTGTGTGGCGTGGCGAATGAATCGTGCGCTGGGAGGACTGACCGGCGATGTGTACGGTGCGATCATCGAAGCGGCCGAGGTCGGCTTCTTTCTGTCTGTGGCCATCGCGGCCGGTTAGATGTTGACATGTCAATATTTTTGGTCTAAAGCGCAGGCCCGGGCGGGTTGACAATGCCGCTCGGGTGTGACCTGATCCTACCTCCATGCTGATTGAGCTGATCCAGAAGATCCCGTTGTTGGGGCCGATGTTCTTTCCGGTTGAGGACGTGACGATCCCCATCGCTACGCCTCCTCCGGCGTTCGTTGCGTCTTCGTATTCCCCGCGTGATCTGGCTGAGATTCTGGAGATCGATCCCTGCGATGGGTTCGCCCATTCATGTGGTGACATTCGACGGGTCTGGTTGGACCTGAGTGATCTTGGTGAGCCTGGCGGGGTCTGGCTCCATTATGACTTCGATGAAGTCACCCGGAAGCTTCGGCGCTCTGAGATGAAGTTCGAGTCTGAGCTTTCGCTCGCGGTGCGTCTGATCATCAGTGAGGTGGGTGCAGATCGGATGGTCGCCAGCCAACACAGCCTGATGGAGTCGATCGGTATCCTATATACGGTGGATAATCGCCTGGATCCTGCGGTATACAACCCACTGGGGCATCCCCGGGCGCCCATCTTTCCAGGGTGTGGTCAGTCGGGCTCGTTCTATAGCTGCGCGAACGCGCAGCAGTATCTGGGGATGGCGACGTGGCGGGCCTACAACCCGCGTCGGCACTACACCGATGAGATGCTCTCATCGGCGACGGATCTGGCGGTGATGGCCTGGTACCTCCAGGAGCGGCGGTTGATCGCAGATCCGACCGGGGGCTCAACCAGCTATGTCCACCGCTGCGGTGGGGCGGCGTACGGTCGGTCGACGCCGCACTGCGACGGTCACCTCGGCCGCCCCTGGGGGGACATTCCGGGCGCTGATCCGCACACCGGGCCGATCCTGTTCAAGGCGCCGACCCGATGGCTTCGACATCGCGGCCATTATCGCTACGAGCCGACGAAGTTCATCGACTATGAGCCCTGGCCATCGCCTGCGCTGACCGATGACGCGGCCGATGATGTGGTCGCGGACGCGCTCGACGGCATCTGACGTGCACCCACAGCTGAGATAGGTGGGGCACGTGTCAGACTTCACCGAAGCAGAGCGGCTGGCGGTCTATCGCGCCATCTACGCGCGCCGGGACATCCGCACCTACCGCCCGGATCCTGTCCCAGATGATGTCCTCCAGCGGATCCTTGACGCGGCTCACCACGCCGCTTCCGTTGGCTTTATGCAGCCGTGGAACTTTGTCCTCATCCGGGACCTGAATCGCAGGCGGGCGCTGCTGGAGCACTTCAAGGACGTCTCCGATCGGGCCTCGAAGCGGTATGAAGACGATCGACAGGCGCGATATCGGTCATTGAAGCTGCAGGGGATCCTGGACGCACCGCTCAACGTCCTCATCACCTGCGATCCGACCCGCGGCGGTCCGAACGTGCTCGGCCGGGTCACCATCCGAGAGACGGACGTCTACTCGACCTGCCTCGCCGTGCAGAACTTCTGGCTTGCGGCCCGGGCGGAAGGCGTCGGCGTTGGATGGATGAGCATCCTGGAGCCCCCGGTCCTCCGCGCATTGTTGGGGATGCCCGAGCACATCATCCCCATCGCCTACCTCACGGTGGGCTACCCGATCGCCTTCTCGCCGACGCCGATGTTGGAGCGGGTGGGCTGGCGCCGTCGCGAGAACCTCGCCGATCTGGTCTTCAGTGAGCGATGGGGGCAGCCCGCGCCGCTGGCTTCTCCGGCCGAACCGCCGCCGCGGCCGGCGCCGGATCTCTCTCCGCCTCCTGCGGCAGCGCGCCGGAACGACGATCTGACGAAGCCTCCGGGCAGCCTGGGCGAGCTGGAGCGGGTGGTCCTGAAGCTGTGCGGCCTTCAGGGACGCATCCATCCTCGGTGTCACCATCGATGGCTTCTTCTGCTGGCCGGCGATCATGGGGTCACGGCAGAGGGGGTGAGCGCCTATCGGCCGGAAGTCACCGCGCGGATGGTGATCCAGTTCATCGCGGGAGCGGCTGCAGTCAACGCCATCGCCCGAGAAGAAGGGCTCCAGGTTCGGATCGCGGACCTGGGCGTGGATCATGACTTCGAGACCGCGACCGGCCTCGCCCACCATAAGGTTCGACGGGGGACCCGCAACCTGTCCCTCGAGCCGGCGATGACCGCAGCCGAGATGGATCAGGCGATCGCGGCGGGGCGATCTCTGGTCGATGCGCTCTCGGACGTCGACCTGCTGGCGGTCGGTGAGATGGGGATCGGGAACTCGACGGCTGCGTCGGCGATTGCGGCTGCGCTGCTCGATGCGTCTGTCGCGGAGGTGGTGGGCATCGGGACGGGCATCGGCGAGCAGACCCGGGCCCGAAAGCGCGCGGTGGTCGAACGGGCGCTGGCCCTTCATCGGGATCATCTGGACGGCGCGGACGCGATCCTCCAGCGGCTCGGGGGCTATGAGATCGCTGGGCTTGTTGGGGTCATCGAAGCCGCAGCGGCTCGCGGGGTTGCGGTGGTGCTGGATGGGTTCATCACTGGCGCGGCGGCGCTGGTTGCGGCGCGGCGGCGCCCCTCGGTGGTGCCGTATCTGATCGCTGGCCACCAGTCGGCGGAGCCGGGGCATGCGTTGGTGCTGGATGCGCTGGGGCTGTCGCCGCTGCTTCGGCTGGACATGCGTTTGGGGGAGGGCTCGGGCGCTGCCCTGGCGTCCGGGCTCATCGCCAGCGGCTGTCGGGTGATGAACGATATGGTCACCTTCGAGGAGGCGGGGATCGAACATCCGCTCGCGGAGGGGGGACGCCAGTGAACCCGCGGGGGCATCACCGGCCGCTCATTCCGGGGAGGCGCCGTGGATAAGGTGCGCGAAGAGTGTGGGGTCTTTGGCATCTGTCGCGATCCCGGGGCAGCCCGGCTGACCTCGTTGGGCCTGCATGCCCTCCAGCATCGCGGCCAGGAGGGCGGGGGCATCGCCTGCTTTGATGGTGAAAAGATCGCGCTTAGGCGCGGGATGGGGCTGGTCAATGAGATCTTCGGCGAGGATCTGCTGAAGTCGCTGACCGGCACGTCGGCCATCGGCCACGTCCAGCCCTTCGTGGTGCGCTACCAGGACGGTCAGGTCGCGATCGCCCATAATGGAAACCTCGTCAACGCCGACAGCATCCGAGCAGCGCTTGAGGCGCGAACCTTTATCGAGCCGGATCAGAAGATCCGGGACTTCGGGGTGAAGCTGAAGCTGTCGCCGGTGCATGAGGTGTTGAAGGACCGGCGGGTGATCGTGGTGGATGACTCGATCGTTCGGATGCTCCGGCGGGCGGGTGCGCGTGAGGTTCACCTTCGGATCACCTCACCGCCGATGCGGGAGAGCTGCTATTATGGGGTGGATACTCCCGATTCAGAGCAGCTGGTGGCCAATCGGATGACGGTGGAGGAGATCGCGGATCACCTTGGAGTGGACAGCCTCGGCTATCGATCGCGGCGCTGCGCCGTGCAGAAGGGGCGGAGCAGGGGATGTTCTGCGAGGCGTGCTTTACCGGGGACTACCTGGTCGATCCTGAAGTCGGACGCCCAGTACAGTCGCAGGTGTGGCTGTTCGATGAGAGAGATTAGATAGGTTTTCCGGCAGATGAACCGAATCCGTTCTGTTAGAACAGGTGCTGGCGTCGAGCACATCGACGCAGCCAAGAGATAGAGGAGCAGATGGGACGAGCCATCGGTATCGACCTGGGCACGACCAACACCGCCGTGGCGGTGGTGCGTGACGGCCGACCCCGAGTGTTGGAAGACGAGAAGGGCTACAACGTCTTCCCCTCGTGCATCTCTCTGGCCGAAGATGGCGAGCTGATCCTCGGCCGCTCGGCCAAGGATCTCATCATGACCCGCCCAGAGCGGACGGTCCATGCCATCAAGCGGCTGATGGGGCGCCGGTTCAACAGCCGTGAGGTCAAAGAAGCCCAGCAGCGGGTGGGCTACCGAATTGAGCCCAGCCCGGACGGTGCCAGCCAGGTGGTCCTTGGGGAGACACGGCTGACCCCGGTCGAGGTGAGCGCCCGGATCCTGGCGGCGGTGCGCCAGATGGCCGAGAAGGCGCTCGGGGAGCCGGTGGAAGAAGCGGTCATCACCGTTCCGGCCTACTTCAACCATGCGCAGCGCCAGGCGACGATCAAGGCCGCCCAGGACGCGGGGCTGCGATGTGATCGGCTGCTCAACGAGCCCACCGCGGCGGCCCTGGCCTATGGTTTCCGTCGCGACTTCGACCGAACCGTCGTGATCTACGACCTCGGCGGTGGGACCTTCGACGTCTCCATTTTGCAGCTGTCTGGCGGGGTATATGAGACGCTGTCGACCCGGGGGGACACCTACCTGGGCGGTGAAGATTTTGACTTCCGACTGGTCGACCACCTCGCCGATGACTTTCAGCGACAGTTCGGCATTGACCTTCGGCAGGACGTCGTCGCGCTGCAGCGGCTGAAGGACGCGGCTGAGCGGGCCAAGTGTGAGCTGTCGTTCACCGACAACACGACGGTGTTCATCCCGCGCATCACCGCCAGCCGGAACCTGGAGATGCGGCTGGAGCGCCCGACGCTCGAGCTTCTGGTCTCTGATCTGATCGACAAGACCCTGGAAGTCACCCTGGCGGCGTTGGCCGACGCCGAGCTGGAGACGGACGAGATCGATGATGTGATCCTGGTCGGGGGACAGACCCGTATGCCGCGGATCCGTGAAGCGATCACCGAGGTGCTCGGCCACAAACCCAGCCAGAGCGTTCACCCTGAAGAGGTGGTTGCGATCGGTGCGGCGGTTCATGCCAGCGCGTTGACGGGTGACCGCCTCGCGCCGGTTCTCCTGGATGTGACGCCCTTTGACCTGGGCATCGATCTGGCCGGTGGGTTGTTCCGCCCGATCATCTCTCGCAACACCCATGTGCCGATCTCGGCGACGCAGAAGTTCGTGACGGCCCGTGAGAACCAGGACACCGTCAAGGTGGTCATTCGCCAGGGCGAGAGCAAATTCGCCGCGGATAATGAGTTCCTTGGCGAGTTTACGATGAACGGCCTGACCCCCGGAGACAACCTGCGGACCCAGGTGGAGGTGTCCTTTCGGTTGGACGCCAACGGCATGCTCCATGTGACCGCGGTCGAGCCGAGCACGGGTGAGCGCAAGAAGGTCACGGTCAAGAACTACGCAGAGTTCGCCAAGCAGGAGAACGGCCGGGTGCCGGTTCAGATGGAAGGCGATGGTCGTGCAGCGCGGCTGACCCTGCCGCCGGCTCCTGCGGACAGCGCGCCCGCAGACACGGGCGGGGGTGGGTTGTTTGGGCGGCTGTCCTCGCTGCTCGGTCGGAACCGCACGCCGGAGCCGGACATCGCCCCCGCGCCGCCCATGGATATTCCTGCCGCGGTCGCCGGAGCCGAGGCGCCGCTGCCTGCTGTGCCCGCCGTGGTCGAGGAAGAGCAGGACAACACCCGGGCCGCCACGGCGATCTCGATGCTGCCCTACGACGAGTCGGAGGAAGAAGAAGTCCTCGCGGCGGATGATGATTTCACGCCGCCGCCGATGATGGACTTCGAAGACGACGACGAGCCGATGCTGGACATGATGACCTCATCGCGGCTGACGCCGCTGTCCGGCTTCGACCGGGATCTGGACGATGGGCTGAAGCAGACCAGGCCACCGCTCCTCACCGACGATCCGAATGAGATGTTGGAGATGAATCCGTTCACGGAGGACGAAGACGAAGACGTCTATGAAGAAGACGACTTCCAGGATGACTACCAGGATGACTTCCAGGAGGATGAAGAGTCGATCGATACCCGTCGTCTGCGTCCGCTCCAGATGATGGAGAACGACGATGATGATGATGACGATGATGACGATGATGATTTCCTTCAGGCGGGGCCAGCGGTCATCGGAATGGCGGATTCCAGCGCGAGCCTGCATGAAGCCGGGCATTCTTCTCCAAGTAACGATGATGTTCGCGATGTGCGGTTGGTCGGCGGCATGGATGAGACCGATTCGACGGCACCGCAGCAGGTTGATCTCGATGATGAGCTGGATACGAGCTTCGATCTCTCTGAGCTCAACGCCCTCGCGGCGGCGGCGGCGGCGGCGACTCCGGACGATGAGGACTCGGTCACGCCGGAGCGGTTTGAGGACATGCCGACCGGCGAGCACTCCCTTGAGGATCTGCTGAAGCTGGGCGATCTGGGCTTTGACCTGGATGACCTGGACTTCGGCGACCTCGGCGACCTGGGCAGCGCTGACGACGGCGGCCTGGGGAGCCTCTTGCAGGGGCAGATCGGGGATTCTTCGGAACAGGGCGCAGAAGGGCTGACCGCAGAAGACATCGGCCGCGACCTGGGCGGCGCTTCGGGACGACCGGACACCAGCGATGATTTTGGAGAGATGGAAGACCTCTTCCCGCGGTTGGCAGAATCGGATGAAGATGCTGCACCGCCGATGGTGATGCCAGAAGACTTCGACGCGCTCGAAGATCATCCGTCGGTGTCCGACTTCGCTCTCCGTCCAGCAGGTGCGTTGGATGATGAAGATGAGATCATGCCGATGCCGGCCGATCCGGATCCCGAACCTGCGTCACCGCCTCCCTCGCGATCGTTGCCGCTGACGCCTTCTGGTGCGCCGCAGTCCCGAGCGGAGACGAAGACCCAGACCCGAGCGGGCGCGCGTTCGGCGCCGCGGATGCGGAAGCGGCGCAAGCCGGCGAAGCTCAAGCTGGCCTACCAGCAGCTGAATGCGATGGTCGCTGAGTACCGGGAGAACCTCCGGCTGGGTGGCTGCTTTGTGAAGACCCCCAAGCCGTTGAAGGTGGGTCGGCAGTGTCGCATCTCCGTTCAGGCGCCGGGGATGGACGAGCCGTTGATGCTCAGCGGTGTGGTCTCCTGGTCGAGCCCGGTCCCGGCGGACGGGCGCGAGGCGGGCATGAAAATCGACTACACCATGGACGAGCGGACCCGGATGTCGGTCGAGCAGCAGCTCATGCGGCTGTCATCCTGAGAACTCAGCCGCTCATCCCGCCATCGACGATCCACTCCTGTCCGGTGACGTAGCTGGCCGCATCCGAGGCGAGGAAGCAGACCACCCGGGCGATTTCATCGGGCGTGCCCAGCCTTCTCATGGGGATGATCTTTTTGGCCCCGTCGATGACCCGTGGGTCCATCGCGGCGGTCATGTCGGTCTCAATAAAGCCAGGGGCGACGCAGTTGACCCGAACGTTTCGTCGCGCCATCTCCTTGGCCATCGTTCGGGTCATGGCGGCGACTGCGGCTTTGCTGGCGGCATAGTTGGCTTGCCCCGGGTTCCCCCGGATACCCGAGATCGAGGTGATGTTGATGATGCTCCCGGCGCGTTGCTGGAGCATCAGCGCCCCCGCGGCCCGGCACAGCCGGAACGTCGCGTTGAGGTTGACGTTGAGGACGTCTTGCCAGTCTGCATCGGACATCCGCAGCATCAGGCCGTCCCGGGTCAAGCCGGCGTTGTTCACCAGCACATCCAGCCGTCCCCCTGCTGAAACGACCGCCATCAAGGCCTGGCATCCTTCTGCGGTCGACAAGTCGGCTTGAACCGCGCGCCCGCCGATCTCTGTCGCCACGGTCTCGGCGGCGTCTGCGCTCTGGTTGTAGTTGATGATGACCCTGGCGCCCGCCCGGGCGAGCGTGGTCGCGATGGCTCGCCCAATTCCACGGCTTCCACCGGTCACTACCGCGATCTTGTCTGTGAGGTCGATCTTCATCTGGGATGTTCTCCAGTTGTCGTCACCGAAGCATCGCTGGGGACTTGCACGTCGTGGATGTGGGCTGCGCCCGTGAGGGCCATGACCAGCCGATCGATCCCCATTGCAATCCCTGCACAGCGGGGCATCCGGCCGACAGCTTCCAGAAACGCTTCATCGATGGGGTGAGGGGGGTGTCCTCGCTGTTCCCGTGAATGGTTGGCCGCCATCCAGCGCTGCCGCAGCGCCTCCGGGTTCAGCTCCTCATGAAACGCGTTCGCCAGCTCCAGCCCGCCCAGGTACACTTCGAACCGGTCGGCGAAGCCGGCCCGGTGTCGGGCGAGGGCAGATTGCCACGCCGGGTAGTCATAGACGATGGTGGGGGTGGTGAGGGTGGGCTCGACCCGATCCACCCACTCAAAGAACCACGCGTCCGGATCTGCGGTGTCGTCCAGCAGCGCTGCGGTCGCGATGCGCTGGAAGGTGGGGGGCGGCTGGTGGATGGCAGCGGCGGCGTGGGCGATGAGGTCTTCGACATCATCCATCAGGTCTGTGGCGTTCGCGCCGACCCGATACCACTCCAGCATGGTGAATTCGCGGCTGTGGTGCACCCCCGCCTCTTCCGCGCGGAAGCAGGGGACGATCTGGTAGATCCGACACAGCCCGGCGGCGAGGACGCGCTTCATCGCGAACTCAGGGCTGGTGTGTAGGAATGCGCGGCCGTCATCGGCCCGCAGCGGGTAGAGGTTCGCTTCCATCGCTGGCGCGGCGACGAGGGTCGGCGTGTGGACTTCCAGGTAGCCGTTTCGGTCGAACCATCGACGGAGCGCGCGGAGGATGGCCGCGCGCGATCGGAGTCTTTGGGGGTTGACCAGGCGGGTTCTGCTCACTTGACGCGGCTGACGTACTCGCCGGTGCGGGTGTCGATCTTGATCTTCTCCCCTTCTTCGACGAAGAGAGGGACGAGGACGGTGGCGCCGGGTTCGATGATCGCGGGCTTGGTCGCGCCGGTGGCGGTGTTGCCCTTCACGCCGGGTTCGCACTGGGTGATGACCGCTTCGATGAAGTTGGGCAGCTGGATGATGACCGGGCGCTGCTTGTAGAAGAGGACGTCCACTTCAAGGTTCTCGATGAGATACTTGGACTCGTCTTCGATCACCTCAATCGGGATGCCGACCTGCTCATAAGTCTCATTGCTCATGAAGTGGAACATCTCGCCGTCGCTGTACAGGTACTGCATCTGGCGTTCCTCAACATCTGCAGCATCGAGGGTCTCACCGGTGCGGAAGGTCCGCTCGATGACTGAGCCGGTGATCATGTGCTTGAGCTTGGTGCGGGTGAACGCGGTGCCCTTGCCCGGCTTCACGAACTGAAAATAGGTGATGATGTAGGGTTTTCCATCCAGTTCGATCTTCAAACCGTTTCGGAAGTCAGAGGTCTGGTACTTCATGGGCTGCTCCAGCAGGATAACGAAAAGTGCGAAGGGGGTGGGAGCCGTGCCCACCGCGGAACTTGAGGTAGCTTATGTATCATGACGACGCCGGCCGCACAGCGCCGGCCCGTCCTGCCGGCCGTGTCCTGGGCCGCCGGGAAGCCCTCGAACGCTTCGATGGCCTGGATCCAGCCCTCTGGCAGCATGCGGACGCGGCCTTCCCCGTCCGCGTAACCCGAAGCTGGGCGGACCGTATCATCGCCATCGACGATCCGCTCGCCCTCCAGGCGCTCCCACAACCCGAAGAGCTGACCCCGGATGCCGCCGATCTCCTCGACCCGACCGGGGAAGACCGCCGCTCTCCACACCCCTGGATCATCCAGAAACATCCCGATCGGGTCCTGTTGATTGTGACCCGCCGATGCCATCTGAACTGTCGGTATTGTTTTCGTCGAAATCACACCGGCCCCAACGATCCGTCTCCAGACGAGCTGGCGTCTGCCCTGGACTTTGTCCGGAGCAGCGGGGCCCGGGAGCTGATTTTGTCTGGCGGGGATCCGTTGGCGCTTCGAGACGCCCGGCTGTTCTCTGTGATGGATGCTGTGCGTCCGGCCGTACCGGTGGTTCGGATTCACACCCGTGCCCCCATCACGGCTCCACGGCGGGTCACGGACGCGTTGGTCGCCGGTCTGCGTGCTCGCCCCCCGATCTGGGTGATCGTTCACTGCAACCATCCCCAGGAGCTGTCTGCTTCGGTTCGGGACGGGCTGTCCCGTCTGGTGGATGCGGGGATCCCGGTCTTGAACCAGGCGGTGCTTCTTCGTCGCGTAAACGATGACCCCGTCGTACTCGCGGAGCTCTGTGAGGCGCTGGTCTCGCTTCGGGTGTTCCCCTATTATCTGCACCATACCGATAAGGCGGCGGGGAATGTTGGCTTTCGGGTCTCCGTTGAGCGGGGCCTGGAGATCTACGACGCGTTGGAGGGGATGGTCAGCGGGGTCGCTTTGCCGCGATACGTCATTGATCCCCCAGATGGGAGCGGTAAAATTACCGTCCGAGAGTGGGCCCGCCGGGCACGAGCGGCGGCCAAGCAGGGAGTCTGAGCATGGCTGTTCGCCGCGCGCGTCGCCGGTACACCGACGTCGTCCAGTTCATGAAGGAATACAACGAGACGCTGAAGCAGGGCGGGATCTTCCTTCCGCCGGAGAGCTATCGGGGCAAGCCCGAAGACGTCGCGCCGGAGATCAAGCTCGATCTCGAGCTTCCGTTCGTCGGCCGGGTCGGTCCCATCCAGGCGCAGGTGGTCCACCGGGCCCCGGACGGTGGCCTGGGCCTCCGGGTCAACAGCTACCCAACCTCTGTGAAGAAAGCCTTTCAGCAGGTCTTTGAGGCGGTCGACAGGATGCGGGAGTACTTCGTCTCCTCTGGCGACCTGATCCCGCGCGAGAAGGTCGAGGAGATGATCGCCGAGAAGGTGGCGGCGCTCGAAGCCGAAGTGGCGACCCGTGCGCCGGTCCCGTCTGCCGAACAGACCGCAGAGGATCGCCGGGTGTCCGTCATCCCCAACATCGAGGAGATGGCTCGGGCGCAGTCTGGATCGATGGCCAACCGCAGCTTCCGTGACATGCTCCTCCAGCTCGCGGTGAACAAGAGCCGGGGCCTCGTCGTCGTTCAGCACGGCAACGGCGCGATCCACTATGGCTTCTGGGACCGCGGCGGGCCCGTCGGGTGGCGCGCTGAGCCCCTTGATGAATCGGAGGTCCTTGGGGTGCTCCTGTATCGCTCCAAGCAGATCACCAAGGAGCAGCTCGAAGAGGCGCTGGCGTATATGAGCGAGCGCCAGTGTCGTCAGGGGGAAGCGTTCATCGAGATGGGGCTGATGACCTTCCCACAGCTGGTCATGGTTCTCGGCAAACAGGTCGAGTACATCCTCCAGCAAGTGATGAAGGAGCGGGACGGGGAGTGGTCGTTTTATGAGATGGATCGACTGCCCGAGCAGTTTCTTCCCCCGCCGCTGAAGGTGCCCGCGATGCTCTATCGAGCCCTCGCCCGGCACGCGTCGAAGCTCCGCCCCGGGCAGCTCATGCAGTCGCTCCACGATCAGAGCTCGATGTACGTCAATCTCGCCACCATCGCAACGGATATGCTCGACGAGTTCGCCTTCAACGAGTCGGAGAAGAAGCTCCTTGAGATCATCCAGGGCAGCCCATGGCGGATGAGCGAGTTGTTCAAGGTGACACCGCTCAACCGCACCCGGATCGCCCAGATCATCTGGGCCATGGCAGAGACGGGTATCGTCGACTTCTCCTCGACTGAGGACCGTGCGCAGGCCATCATCCGGCTGCGGAAGCGGATCATGGAGAAGCGGCGGTTTGTCCGGAGCGCCAACTTCTTCCAGGTGCTTGAGGTGCATTGGATCTGTTTGGGGCGAGAGGTCACCGATAGCTTCGCCAGGCTTCAGCGGGATTTCGACATTACGGGATTCGACACCGCCTTGCCCGAAGAGATGCGCGAGGACGCGGAGATGATCTCCGGGTACCTGAAAAAGGCGCATGGTGTGCTTGGCAATGACGGTTCTCGGCGAGCATACCGCCAGAAGGTCATCCAGCCAGGGACCATCCTGCAGACCGCAGAGCGGCTCGGACAGAAGGGAGAGGTGGCGTTGATGCGGAAGGTCTACGATGAGGCCTGCGTCTGTTTTGCCAAAGCGGTCGAGCTGGACCCGGAGAACATCAACTACAAGAAAGGCCTCCGCAAGGCGACGGCTGCGGCTGCGGCTGCGGCTGCAGAAGAAGCGACGTCCTGAGCAACGAAAAACGCCCCGGCGCTGGCCGGGGCGTGTCGTCGGGGTCAGACGGAAGACTCAGTGGTGGCCGTGTGCCTGTGCAGCAGGGGTGACGTGGACGTGTTCGGGGTCGGGCTGCATATACGGATCCGCGATGGTCGCCGCGGGAACGCGGGCGAGGAATTCGGTCACCACCAGGATGAGCAGGCCAAGGAAGCCGAGCCCCATGCCGATTTCGACCAGGAAGGGGCGTTCCAGACCGGGTGTGATGGATGGGATGTTGACCAGGTACCGCTCCAGCCAGATGCCGACGGCGATGACGCAGGCGACAGAGCTCTGTCGCC
>JBCBLB010000355.1:0-10091 GCA_038520555.1 Myxococcota bacterium
CGTAACGGTCTGTCAACGATGTTCGAGAAGCCAGTGGTCGCGGACGCGCTGTCTTCTGCGGGGATCTCGGAGAAGTCGCGGCCTGCGGTCGTGTCCCTGTCGGAGTGGGTGCGGCTGGCGGAATGGTTGGAAGATTGGCAGAGGAAGACCGCGCGACGTTAATCTGTTTCGATCTTGCGCGAGGCCCAGATGAGAATCACATCCTGTGGGATGACCGACGTCGGCGTGAAGCGGACGAACAATGAGGACAACTACCTCATCAACGATGAGCTGAACCTGTTCGTTTGTTGCGACGGCATGGGCGGGCATGTCGGCGGTGAGTTCGCCAGCGCCATCGCGGTCAACACCGTCGAAGAGGTGCTGACGTCGATGGACATGCGCGATCAGGACGTCGGCGTCGATCCGGCTGAAAATCCCATCGAATTCCACCGCGAGCGTCTGCGATACGCCGTCCGTCTGGCTGGAAAGCGGATCTTCGAGAAGGCAGAAGAGGAACCGGAGTATCGGGGGATGGGCACCACCTGCCTCGCGCTGCTCATCGAGCAGGGCAACGCCTTCCTTGCCCATGTCGGCGACTCCCGCGGCTACCTGATCCGGGACGACCGCATCGAGCAGCTGACTGAGGATCACTCGCTGGTCAATGAGCGCATCCGGGCCGGGCTGATGACCCCTGAAGAAGCCAAGAACCACAAACTCAAGAACATCATCACGCGTTCGCTTGGCTATATGGAAGAGGTCGAGATCGACATCCAGGTCAAGGCGGTCCGCCGGGGCGATCGGTTCGTCTTGTGCTCCGATGGCCTGTCCAACCTGGTCGAGACCAAAGAGATCGGCGAGACGGTGCTGGATTTCAAGCCGCAGGTGGCCGCCCGCAAGCTGATCGACTTCGCCTGCCAGCGCGGCGGGGACGACAACATCACCGTGGTGATTCTGCGAGTCGATGAAGCGTCCTGATTTTCATCAGCTCCGCTACACCGTCATGGTCGTCCCAGCGGGGGGCCAGGGGCCGGTCCGTCGGTTCGCCCTGACCCGGCGTCATCTGACCCAGGCAGTGCTGGTCGTCTCCGCGATCCTGTTCGTGTTGCTCTCGGTGGTCATCATGGCCTCGTGGCAGACCGGCGCCGCCGATCTGGAGGCAGAGAACCAGGCGCTCCGCGCCCAGCTCGGAGAGTTGGAGCAGGTCATCGCTGAGGCGGAGACGGAGCTGGAGCAGTTCCATCTCCAGCGGGCGCGGCTGGAAGGGCTCGCACCGGAGTATGGCCCACTCGACGATATCGAGCTTCAGACGCTGGTGTTTGGTGAGGCGCGGCCGGCGCCGGTCGGGCTTCTGGGGCGCGCGGCGGCGTTGGTCGAAGGGCTGCGGCGGAGTCACGAGACGGCGGGCGGAATCATCGAATCTGAGCTGACTCGCCGAGATCGGACGCCGAGCATCTGGCCCGTGGATGGCAGGCTGACCAGCGGCATGGGGATGCGCAAGTCTCCGATCGATGGACGGATGCTGTTTCACCAGGGACTGGACATCGCGGCGCCGCTTGGGACTCCAGTGGTCGCGACCGCAGCGGGGGTGGTCAGCCGCTCGGCATACAGCGGCGGGTATGGGAACCTCGTTGAGATTGACCATGGACAGGGCGTACGGACCCGGTACGCGCACAACACCGCGCTGCTGGTGGGCGTCGGAGACGTCGTCGAGCGCGGCGAAGTGATCGCGACGGTGGGATCGACCGGGCGGAGCACCGGGCCGCATGTCCACTACGAAGTGCGGGTCGGCGGCGAGCCGAAGAACCCTTTAGAGTACATTCAAGACTGACAACGAATCGCGTCTCGATCGCGACCGGCCTTGACTCGTTGGAGATCGGGGAGCAGATCGCATGCAACCGATGCGCGAGCCCGCGGAGAATTTATGTTCGACCTGAAAGGTGTAATCAGCAAAGTCTTCGGCACCCGTTCAGAGCGGGCGCTGAAGAAGCTGCGTCCCACTGTCCAACGGATCAACGACCTTGAGTCGATGATGCAGGCGAAGTCGGACGCGGAGCTGAAGGCCTGCACCCCCGAGTTCAAGCAGAAGATCGAGAATGGCGCGAACCTGGACGAGCTGCTGCCAGAGGCGTTCGCGTTGGTTCGTGAGGTCGGCAAGCGGACCCTGAACATGCGCCATTTTGATGTCCAGCTGCTCGGCGGCATCGTCATCCATGAGGGCATGGCCGCAGAGATGAAGACCGGTGAGGGGAAGACGCTGGTCGCGACGCTTCCGGTCTACCTCAACGCCCTGAGCGGCAAGGGTGTTCACGTCGTCACCGTCAACGACTACCTCGCCAGCCGCGATGCGGATTGGATGAGCACGATCTACAACTTTCTGGGGATGGAGGTGGGCAAGATCCTCTCCGCCGAGCGCAGCCCGTCCGCCAAGAAGCTCGCCTACGCTGCAGACATCACCTATGGCACGAACAACGAGTTCGGCTTCGATTACCTGCGCGATAACATGAAGTTCCGGCTGGAGGACTACGTCCAGCGGGGCCATCACTTCGCCATCATCGATGAGGTTGACTCCATCCTCATCGACGAGTCGCGGACGCCGCTCATCATCTCCGGCCCGACCAACACCGGGGTGGAGAAGTACGGCATCATCGACAGCGTCATCCCGCTTCTCCAGGCAGAGATCGACTATGTGGTCGATGAGAAGAGCCGCAGCGTCAACCTGACCGATGACGGCGTGGATCGGGTCGAGCAGAAGCTTGGGGTCGACAACCTCTATGACCCGCACAACATGGAGATCCTCCACCATGTCAACCAGGCGCTGAAGGCGCACACCCTGTTCAAGCGGGACCGGGACTATGTGGTCCGAGGCGGCAAGGTGGTCATCGTCGATGAGCACACCGGGCGGCTGATGTCGGGCCGTCGGTGGAGCGATGGCCTTCACCAGGCGGTCGAGGCGAAAGAGAAGCTCAACATCGAGAGCGAGAGCCAGACCTACGCCAGCATCACCTTCCAGAACTACTTCCGAATGTATGAGAAGCTGGCTGGGATGACCGGCACGGCCGCGACGGAAGAAGAAGAGTTCCAGAAGATCTACAACCTCGACGTCCGGGTGATCCCGACCAATAAGCCGGTCATCCGCAAGGACCACGACGACATCGTCTACAAGTCTCAGTCGGACAAGTTCCGCGCGGTCCTCGATGAGATCGAAGACTGCCACCAGCGCGGCCAGCCGGTCCTGGTCGGTACGGTCTCGGTCGAGAAGTCTGAGATCGTCAGCCGGCTGCTTCGTCAGCGGGGCATCCCTCATGAGGTGCTCAACGCGCGCAACCACGCTCGTGAAGCCGAGATCGTCACCCAGGCCGGTCGGCTCAAGGCGGTCACGGTCTCGACGAACATGGCCGGTCGTGGGACCGACATCAAGCTGGGCGGTGATCCGGAAGGTCTCGCCAGGCTGCAGGCGGATCCGGCCGTAGAGCCCGAGACGTTTCAGCAGATCTTCCGCGAGCTGAAGACGCGGTGTGACGCCGAGAAGGTGAAAGTCCTCGAAGCGGGTGGGCTTCACATCCTGGGCACCGAGCGACACGAGTCCCGGCGCATCGACAACCAGCTCCGCGGTCGCTCTGGCCGTCAGGGGGACCCGGGCTCCAGCCGGTTCTACCTGAGCCTGGAAGATGATCTGCTGCGGATCTTCGGGACCGACAAGCTGCTCGGCTGGATGGAGCGGATGGGCATGGAAGATGACGAGCCCATCGAGCACTCCTGGATCAACAGCAGCATCGAGAACGCCCAGAAGAAGGTGGAAGGCCACAACTTCAACATCCGAAAGCAGCTGCTTGAGTATGATGACGTGATGAACCTGCAGCGGAAGGCGGTCTACAAGATGCGCCTTCAGGCGCTGCGCGGTGAGGGGACCCGAGAGCTGATCTTCGACGCCATCGAGCAGCTGTCCGACGACGTGATGGACGAGTTCATCGACGCCCGGCAGCACCCCGAAGAGTGGGACATCAAGGGCCTCCGTGAAAGCATCAATCGCATCTTCTCAATTGAGTGGGAAGAGGAAAACGACGAGGTCCGGGACATGGCGGTCGAAGAGATCCGCGGTCGGATCCGGAAGGGCGCCCAGAAGATCTATGAGGACCGCGAGCAGACCCTGGGTGAGGACAACCTCCGTGAGGTGGAGCGGATGCTGCTGTTGCAGTTCTGCGACCAGTTCTGGAAGGATCACCTCCTGGCGATGGACCGCCTCCGCGACGGCATCGGCCTCCGTGGGTACGGCCAGCGCAACCCCCTGCTCGAGTACAAGCGGGAAGGGACCGATATGTTCCTGCTGATGAACTCCCTTCGGGACGAAGCGGTGGTCTCTCGGCTGATGCGGCTGGAAGTCCAGCCTGGCCAGGACGTGCAGGTCCCTGAGGTCACCAAGGCCAACGCCCGTCGACTGGCGGCGACGCCCGGGCAGCAGCCGTTCCGGCTGCCCGACGCAGACGCGCTCAAGAACATCGCCGCCCAACAACAGCGGGCCGCGCAGCAGCGCACAGCCGCACAGCAGGCCGCGCCGTCAGCCGAGCAGCCGATGGCGATCCCGGCGCAGCAGGCGCCCAGGCCGACCCCACCGGCCGCGGCGCCGCCGCCGCGACGCCCGAAACCCGGCGCGGAGGCCCGTGCGTTCGCCAAGGCGCATGGGCTGCGGCGGAATGATCCCTGTCCGTGCGGAAGCGGCAAGAAGTTCAAGAAATGCTGCTATCAAAAAAGCAGCAAGGCCGCGTCTCCGCAGCCCACTGCTTGAGTGACGGCCGCCCTCTCCAAAGGCGGCCCCCCCAATGGGTGGGAGGGTCGTCGTTTGGAGGAGGGGTGGTTATAAAAGATGGGATGTGAAGCCGTCGGGATGATCTTCCGGCGGTTTGCTGTGTCCCAGTTTGCTGTGTCCCAGTTTGCTGTGTCCCAGTTTGCTGGGGAAGGGGCAGCACGCTAAATGCGGGCAGCCTCTTCGTTTGAGGACAACTTCACGCTGGATCGATGCTGCGCTTCAGCGGTGCCCGAATGTTTCGGGTGGGAGCGCAGGCCAGCGGTCGAACAACCGGAAACCGGGCGCTGAGCGCCCATGGAGTAATCAGATCATGGCCAATGTTTCTCTGCGCGACCTGCTCGAAGCCGGCGTGCACTTCGGTCACCAGACCCGACTGTGGAACCCCAAGATGCGCCGGTACATCTACGGCGAGAAGAACGGCGTCCACATCATCGACCTTCAGAAGACCGCTCAGAACCTCGTCGAGGCGCTCCGCTTCCTTGAGGCGAACGCCCAGAACGGCGGCTCGGTCCTGTTTGTCGGCACCAAGCGCGCCGCTCAGGAGATCGTGGCGGAGCAGGCGGATCGCGCCAACATGTACTGGGTCAACAACCGCTGGCTCGGCGGGACCCTGACCAACTGGCGGACCGTCAAGGAGTCCATCAAGCGTCTGGTCGACCTGGAGAAGGCCCGCGATGAAGGTCGCTTCGAGCTGTTGACCAAGAAGGAAGCGCTGGATTTGACGCGTAAGATCGAGAAGATGGATCGTTCTCTGGGCGGGATCAAGAACATGAACGGCCTTCCGGACGTGGTGTTCGTGATCGATCCCAAGCGCGAGCACATCGCGGTTCGTGAAGCGAACAAGCTTGGGATCCCGGTGGTTGCGCTGTGCGACACCAACTGTGATCCGACTGGGATCAACTATGTGATCCCGGGGAACGACGACGCGCTGAAGAGCATCCGTCTGTTCAGCGGTGCTGTGGCGGATGCGTGCATTGAGGGCCGGAACCTTGGCCGGGACGTGCAGGCGAACCAGGGCATCGCGTTGTCGGATGATGAGGTTGAGAACATTGAGGTGGTCCGCCGCGGCGCTGAATGAGCGCCGTCGGATCGCCTGGACTCCGGTCGGATGGCCGGACGCGCGGTCGCTTTTTGTGCGGCTGCGTCGACACACTCTAAAGAGAGGATTCCAATGGCTTCCCCCAGCATGGCGGATATCAAGGCCCTCCGGGAGCGCACCGGCGCGGGCATTCTGGATTGTAAGCGGGCGCTGAGCGAGACCGACTCGATCGAAGCGGCGATTGACTGGTTGCGGGCGAAGGGCATCGCGAAAGCGGCCAAGAAGGCTGGCCGTGCGGCGACTGAGGGCCTGGTCCACGCCTATATCCACGGCACTGGCCGGATCGGCGTCATGGTTGAAGTCAACTGTGAGACCGACTTCGCCGCGATGAACGATCAGTTCAAGAACCTGGTTCAGGATCTTGCGATGCACATCGCCGCTGCCGCGCCGGAATACGTCTCCATCGACGACATCCCGGCAGAGGACATCGCCAAGGAGCGCGAAGTCCAGAAGGCGCGCGTGATGGAAGAGGGCAAGCCCGAGCACATCGCCGACAAGATCGTGACCGGTCGCCTGAACAAGTGGTACAAGGACGTCGTCTTGATGGAGCAGCAGTTCGTCAAGGATGACTCCAAGACGATCCGTGAGGTCCTCCAGGACGCGGTGTCGACCATCGGTGAGAACATCCAGTTCCGCCGGTTTACCCGGTTTGTCCTGGGCGAAGGCCTGGAAAAGAAGGAAGACGACTTCGCCGCAGAAGTGGCGAAGATGTCCAGCTGAATCATTCCCCCTTTGTGCCTTCTTCGTGATCGGCCCTGATCATGGAGGGGGCACCCCCCCTGCGCCCGCGAGGACCGATGTCCGCCTCTGATGGAGCTGAGCTGGGAACCACACCGGTTTATCGCCGGATCCTGTTGAAGATTTCGGGTGAGATGCTCGCCGGTGAGCAGCGGTTCGGGATCGTGCCAGAAGCGATCGGGCGTTTCTCGCAAGAGATCAAGACCACCCGCGACATGGGCGTTCAGGTGGCCGTCGTCATCGGCGGCGGCAACATCTTCCGGGGGCTCGCCGGGGCGAGCCGGGGGATGGACCGGGCGCACGCCGATTATATGGGCATGCTCGCCACGGTGATCAACGCCCTGGCGATGCAGGACGCGTTAGAACGCATCGGCGTCCACACCCGGGTGATGAGCGCGGTGGAGATGCATCAGGTCGCTGAGCCCTACATCCGCCGTCGGGCGGTCCGCCACCTGGAGAAGGGGCGGGTGGTGATCATGGGCGCCGGTACTGGCAACCCTTACTTCACCACCGACACTGCCGGGGCCCTCCGCGCCGCAGAGATCAACGCCGACATCATCCTGAAAGGGACGAAAGTCGACGGGGTCTACGATCGCGACCCGAAGCTGTATCCAGATGCGAAGCGCTATGACCGGCTGACGTATCTGAAGGTGCTGCAGGACGGCCTCCGGGTGATGGACGCGACGGCGACGAGCCTGTGTATGGACAACTCGATTCCCATCGTGGTCTTCAACCTCAACGTGCCGGACAACATCCAGCGGGTGGTCTGCGGCGAGCCGATCGGGACGCTGATCACCAACACCAACGATTGAGCCGCCGTCTGGGTTATGGTGGCCCATCCCTTCCCCACCGTTCACCGTTGTTGTAGAGGAAGCAGAGGATGACCGACGAGTACCTGTCCCAGATGAAAGAAGACTTCGGCAAGGCGCGCGCGTCTTTGGAGAAGGACCTTACCTCGGTGCGAACCGGTCGGGCGTCGCCGCAGCTGCTCGACAGCGTCAACGTGATGGTCGCCTCTTATGGAACGTCGATGCCCATCAAGCAGCTGGCCAGCATCTCTGCGCCGGACGCCCGGATGCTGGTGGTCAACCCCTGGGACAAGGGCACCATCAAGGACATCGAGAAGGCGCTGTTGAGTTCGGGGCTCGGCCTGACCCCGTCGGGCGACGGCCAGATCATCCGCCTGCCGATCCCGCCGCTGACCGGCGATCGCCGCCAGGAGCTGGTTCGTCTGGTCCGCAAGATGACCGAAGACGCCCGCATCCGCGCGCGTCAGGTCCGCCGGGAGTATCTGGACATCTTCAAAGAGATGGAATCCGAGAAGGAGATCTCCGAAGACGATCTTCGCCGTCTGGGTGATCAGGTTCAGAAGGCGACCGACGCTGCGATCGCTGAGCTGGACCAGCTGTCGGCCGCCAAGGAAGCAGAAGTCCTCGAGGTCTGAGCCCTCGTTGTCGCCCACAGCTGGAGAACGCGGCATGAAAATCCCGAGGCATCTGGCGATCATTATGGATGGCAACGGCCGCTGGGCGCAGTCCCAGGGGCTTCAACGCGTCGACGGCCACGAAGCCGGCGCCGACTCTGTCCGTGAAATCGTCCGCGCCTGCCGCGAGCTGGGGGTGGAAGTGTTGACGCTGTACAGCTTCTCGACCGAGAACTGGCGCCGCCCACGCACCGAAATCGCCGCCCTGATGAAGCTGTTGCGACGCTATGTCTTCCAGGAGCGCCGCGAGATCCTCGACAACGGCATTCAGCTGCGCGCCATCGGACAGACCGAGCGGTTGCCGCTGCATGTGCGTGAGCCGCTCAAGATCCTCATCCGGGAAAGCCGGCACAACAAGAAGATGATCCTGAACCTTGCGCTTTCGTATGGCAGCCGTGCTGAGCTGGTCAACGCCATCCAGGGCCTCGCGGAGAAGGTACAGCGGGGCGTGCTCCGGCCCGATCAGATCGATGAGGACATGGTCTCATCGGCTCTGTTTACCGGCGATCTGCCTGATCCGGATCTGGTGATTCGGACGTCGGGTGAGCTTCGGTTGTCCAACTTTTTACTCTGGCAGGTCGCCTACGCGGAGCTGTATGTGACCGACGTGTATTGGCCGGCGTTCCGACGCCCGCAGCTGGAAGAGGCGTTCAACGCCTATGAGCGCCGGCAGCGGCGATATGGCAAGACCGGCGATCAGGTCAAGGCGGGGGAAGCGGGTGTTTAATCGTTTCCTCGCCGCGTTCGTCGGGCTGGCGATCCTCATCCCCGCCCTGCTCATCGGGGGGCAGACCAGCGTCAATGTGCTGTGCGTTTTGGTGCTGCTCATCGGTGCCGATGAATACTCCCGGATGGCTGCCCCCAACGATCGGGGGGCCTGGGGCGTGATGTTGCTCAGCAGCTTCGTCGCCTTCCTCGCGTTCTTGTGGGATCCCAGCTGGTTGGTCCCCGGGCTGACCGTGATGTCCATGGCGGCGATGACCTATGGTCTGTTCGGGGTCGAAGACACCGACGACGGCGCAAAAGTGGGATCGCGGCTGACCGCCGGGCTGCTGTATCTGCCCCTGCTGCTGTCCTACATCCCCCAGATTCGAAGCATGGAACATGGCCTCGCCTGGATTTTTATGCTCCTGGTGGCCACATGGCTCGGGGACACCGGCGCATACTTTGCCGGTCGGTTTCTGGGACGGAACAAGCTCTTTGAACGGGTCAGCCCCAAGAAGACCTGGGAAGGGGCGGTCGGCGGCGTCATCGCTGGCGTCATCGGCGCCATCATCGTTCAGGTCAACTTCAACGTCCCCGACCTGAGCTGGGCCCATGTGGTCATCATCGGCGCCCTGCTTCCTGCGGTCGGCGTAGTGGGCGACCTCGTCGAGAGCCAGCTCAAACGCGCCTTCAAGGTGAAGGACTCCGGCTGGGCGCTGCCCGGCCACGGTGGCATCCTGGATCGGATCGACGGCCTGCTGTTTAGCGCGCCAATCCTATGGGCGTATCTGAGCCTGTTCCAGCTGGGCTGAACCTGTCAGATAGGGGAGCCTGCTCTGCACAAACCGCTGCCCCGATCGGACGAGCCGATCGGGGCAGTGTGGTTGCGCAAGTATGGAGGGGGGTCAGGTCAGGAAGTCCTTGACCTTGTCCGCCATGTCGGTTCGCTCCCAGGCAAAGCCCATGTCCTCACGTCCGAAGTGGCCGTATGCGGCGGTGCCCCGGTAGATGGGCCGCAGCAGGTTGAGGTGCCGGATCAGATCGGCGGGCTTGACCGGGAAGACTTCCCGGATGCACTGGGCGAGGCGCTCGTCCGAGGCTTCACCGGTGCCGTAGGTGTCGACCATGACGCTGACCGGAGCGGCGACGCCGATGGCATAGGCGAGCTGGACCAGGCAGCGGCGGGCATAGCCCGAGGCCACGATGTTCTTGGCGATGTAGCGGCCCAGGTAGGCGGCCGAGCGGTCGACCTTGGAGGGGTCTTTGCCCGAGAAGGCGCCGCC
>JBCBLB010000034.1:0-27257 GCA_038520555.1 Myxococcota bacterium
CGACCCGACGCACCGCCCCTCGCGTCTGCCACAACGCTTCATTCGACCGACGCTTCGATCGAGCCGCCGCGCGCAGGCGCAGTCGCGGACCCCGACCCGATCGCAGCGCCCTCGTCTGTGGTGACGGTGCCGGAGGAGGCGATCTGGCGTCGGTGTGCGCTGCCGGACCTCCCCGATGACCTGACCACACAGGCCATCCTGGAGATTCATGGTGAACAGAGCGTGATCGGGAGCCAGGTCACGATCGAGGCGGGCGCGTTGTTGATGCCCGATCATGCAGACAGCTGGCTGGCGACCATCCACCATCACCGCGTCTCTGCAGACGTTGGCGACGCACGATACACCTTCACGCTCGATGTGCGCCTCGATCGCCCGTGCGCCGTCGAGGATGTCGCGATCGTGCCCTATCACACGGAGGAGATCCGCTGCCCGATCACTGTCGCGTCGCCGATCGCCTCGCTGTCTGAGGATGATGCGACGGTGTTCCAGACCACCGAGCAGCCGCCTCTCGACGATGCGTCGGGGCCCGCCCTGCTGACCCGCGGACGGGTTGACGGGGACACCCTCATCATCCACGGCCCTCCCAGCGGCCAGGGGATGCTTGAGGTCGAGATCCACGCCGGGGCAGCCGGGGCGTCGAGCCTGGCGCAGTCCGTCTCCTGGCGGGACGGGCAGTGCGCGCCGATCGTCATTCGCGAGCCCGTTCATGTGGAGGGGACGGTAAACCTCGACGACACCGACCCATCGCGGCCCCCGATGTGCGTCCTGGAGACCTGCAGCCCGCGCCGAGCCGGCCACAACGGTCACTTCGCGGTGGACATCAGCCCCGACGATCTTCCCTGTGCGATCTACGCGATCTGCCATTTCGACACCTACCGCCGGGAGAGCGCGCCGGTCCTGATCGATGCTGCGCCTGGGGAGACCATCACGGTAGACTTTGATCCTGAGGAGACACGCCTGATCATTGTCGACATTCAAACATATCATACACCGAATGGGTATGGCATTAACAGCGTGCGGTTCCGCTCTGACGCGGAGCGGGTGGGGCTGATGAAGGGGGATGTGATCGTCGCCATCGATGGGATTTTGACCCACACCCTGAGCCACGACGACTTCCAGACGCTCTACGCCGGCCCCATCGGCGAGGACGTCGAGCTTCTGGTGACGCGCGAGGGTGTCGAGGAGCGCCTCCGCTTCCGCCGCGGCGGAGCGGAGGCGCGCCGATGAGCCTGCCGGTTATTCGAGGACATCCAGCGACCAGATGAGCGCGACGTCGCGTCCGGGGTTGTTGTCGAAGCCGACGATCTCGGCGCGGCTGCCATCGCGAAGCTCGCCGATGGCCACGGCCCGGCCCATCTCCTGGGTGAACCGGGTGTCTCCAGAGAAGTCGATGAAGCCCCCCGAGTCGGTCACCCCTTCAAAGTCTGCCGGTGCCAGGACGACCTCACCGCTGAAGAAGTCTGGCTGGGGCTGGTTGTTCGGCGCGCCGATGACCAGGATCCCATCGGCAAAGGCGACGGTAGTGCCCAGCTGGCCGAACGAATCATCCCCCAGCAGCCGGGCAGAGGCGACCTCATCGAGGCTCTGGAGCGTCCCGGCCTGAAGCGTGTCGGCGGGTAGCCGGTAGACCTGTCCCACCTGGGAGTTCCCCCCGATCGTCGCGTTTGGATCACCAATGTAAAGCTCCAGCGCGCCGTCACCATCGCCATCCCCTGCGGTCGTGCGGCCGCTGCCGGGGGAGCTGTTCCCCACGCCTGCGAACCGGCTGGCGTCTTCGACGAAGACGACGCCGTCCATCGGCCCCTCGATCACCGCCAGCCGCTGCCCGAATTCCTGGATGAAGACGGCCTCATCGATTCCATCGCCGGTCAGATCGGCGATCACGTTGATCCGGTAGCCGTTGAACCAATCCGCTTCGGGGCGCAGCTCTGCGGTGGCCCCATCCAGGGTGCCGCCGCTGGTCGAGCCATCCAGCGGCAGCGCCAGGCCGATGACGTCATCGGCGCGGGACTGCAGTCCGGCGAGCAGGCGGATCTCCCCTTCGGGGCCGATCTTCCCCGCTCGCATCGAGGAAATATAGGCGGCGGTGCTCGACCACTGGGGGACGCGGTCGCTCAACACAGCCTCCCCGGTCAGCGGGCCGTACAGCAGAAACACCCCACGCCGGGTGTTATCCGCGGTCAGCGCAAGGTCTGCGAAGCCGTCCCCGTCGATGTCCCCGAGGGGCGCCGTCGCGAGCCCCGCATAGAACCACGTCCCCCCACTCGCCACCAGCGAGGCCTCACCAACGGTCACGTCGTCGTCGATCGGGCCGGGGAACAGGTGCAGCTCGCCGCGGTAGCTGAAGTCCTCGCCCGTGTATGGCGCGACGAACAGCAGGTCGTTCTCGCCATCACCAGAGTAGTCCCCGATGAAGCCCTCTCCGAACGACTGGCTCAGCGTCCCCTTACCCACCGCCACTGCGCCGAAGTCGCAGCCCGCCGAGAACTCATCGACCTGCGCGTCACAATTGTTGTCGAGCAGGTCGTAGCACACCTCCTCAGCGTCCGGCGAAATCCCCACGTCTGCGTCGTCACAGTCGTCGCCGTTGAGGACCAGCTCCGGCGGAGGCGAGCAGGCCGCCACCGCGCGCGCCGTGGCCGGGTCACCGAAGCCATCGCCGTCGCCGTCCTCGTAGCCCTGGATCTGTCCTTCATCGATCAACAAATCGCAGTCGTTGTCGAGTTCGTCGCACTGCTCTGGGGCACCAGGGTACACCTCATCGTTGTTGTCATCGCAGTCGTCGCCGTTGAACGCGATGTCCAAGGTCGTATCGGTCTCGCAGGCATACCCCAACTCGGCACCGAACCTGTCGCCGTCATCGTCGACGAACCCGTCAATGCGGCCGGGCGTGCCCGGCTCATCGATCTGACCATCGCAGTCGTTGTCGAGGCGATCGCACAGCTCTGGGGCGTTCGGGTAGATGAGCGCGTTGTTGTCGGGCGATGCGCTCAGGGTGCAGCGGACCTGCTCGTCGACATCCCGCCACCCATCGTTGTCTGTGTCCAGCACCTCTGGAACCGCCAGCGCCACATCACAGTCGAGGTTCAGCCGTGCGCACCAGTCTTCCGAGACGCATCCGACCAACACCAACCAGAACATCGATGATCTCCTCACAGTACTGGTTCGCTAACGTAGATATCTCTACGCAATTCCATAATTCCCCGACCACCCGCCCCACAAGCAGGTCTACGACAGCGAGACCGGCCGCCCTCCGTCAAAGAAAGTGACCCCCCTCCCAGCTCCATGAAGACGGTAGCATACACTGTATACCGTGGCTGCGATGAATCTTGTATACACCGTATACTTCCTCAGATCCCTGCCCTTTTTTCGAGGGGTGGCGCGTTTCTCTCTGGCATTCGCTCCTCACTCACCACGGAGAGACGACGCATGATACGCACGATCGGACCCGTTCTTCTCGTCTCGCTGGTCGGCTGCGATGGTTCGGGAGACACGAGCAGCAGTGGCAGCGATCGGACTGCAGCGGTCCTCGCCACGGCGGGCACTGCCGCAGCCGGCGCCGGCGTTTATGCCACCAACTGCCAGAGCTGCCATATGGCCGATGGGAGCGGGAGCATCGGCCCCGCCCTCTCTGGTCCGCAAGGTAAGGTCGCAGCGCTCTCCGATGCACAGCTCATCGATGTCATCCTGACCGGCACCAGCGGCATGCCGCCCTATGGCAGCCTCTCCGATCAACAACTCGCCGATCTCCTTGCGTATATGCTGGAAAACTTCGACGGTTGATCTGTGCTTGAGTCGATGAGCCGCATCTCCGCCGGTGGCTCATCCAAACGCGCCGAGACACAGCCTATATATCGCCTGTCGCGCCCTGCTCTGCGGCCTTCTGGAGATCGTGCGCATAGGTCTCGAAGATGGGTCCGCGGTCGGGCAGAGAGGCGGCGATCATCGGCACCATGATCCCGGCGAAGGTCTCTGTCATCGCGAAACGATCGATCGCGATCGACACTTCGAGGCGGAACAGGGTTCGTTGCTGGTGGCCCCTCCCCATCGTTTCATGACACGTTCAACGGGTATTATCGAGGACCATTCCCACCGCTTCAGGCTCGAACCCACGGGGAAACAGGGTGACACGCCCATCTTCGGTGGTTGGAATCGTGTTGTAGATCGCGCCTCGAAAGTGCGTGTCGCGATGGATGGTGTTGCTGAGGTCAGCCCCACGAAGATCAGATCTTTCAAAGGTAGCATCTCGAAGATCGGCGCCGTTGATATCCGCGTCCTGGAGGTTGGCTTGATAGAACCTTGCCCGTTGGAGATCGGCCCCCTGAAGCCTGGCCCCACAGAGGTTGGTCCAGCTCAACGTACTCCCCCCAAGCCTGGTGTGGCGGAAGTCGCACCCCTGCAGGTTGGCGCCACGAAAGTTGGCGGCTTCGATATACGCATACGGCCCGAAGGCGCCGCTGTGCTGGTAGTCAAATCCCTGTGGCCACCGCGTCGCTGCGTCGTATCTGGTCTCGTTGAGGCTTGCCCCCGTGAGGTCAGCACCGTCCAGGTTTGCTCCGCTGAGGTCAGCGGTCTGGAGCATTGCGTCCCTCAGGTCGGCATCGCACAAATCAGCGCCTTGAAGATTTGCATTCCGGAGGACCGCACCATGAAGCTCGGCACCACGAAGGCGGGCGCCGCGCAGATCGGCGCTTTGGAGCCAGCTGACCTGAAGGCGGGCGCCACACAGGTTGGCGCCACGAAGATCGGATCCGATGAGGCAGGCTGCGACCAGATTGGCCTCCACGAGGATGGCTCCCTGAAGGTTGGCCAGGCTGATGCTGGCCTTGCCCAGATTGGCTCTGCTGAGGTCGAGGCCTTCCAGATGGGTTCTGTTGAGCCTGGCTTCCATGAGGTCCGCGCCGCAGAGATCCCATGGCTCTCCCAGGCTTTGACACAGCTCTCTGGCCTGCTCAAGGTGCCCGGCCGAAACCAACATGCTCAGCCTGTCCTTCCAGTTCATCTCATCCAGCCTTACGCTGCTTCATCGATATCGCAAAGCCGGTGAAGCAGCGTAAGGCTGGATGGGATCTACGCGGCTGGTATAGGGCTTGCTCTATCTGGATATCAGCGGACCATTCCGTTCGTTGGTACACAGGAAAAGCCAATGTCTATGCGCAAAAACCTGATCACGTCGCTCACCACTGAGGAGCAGGATCGCGTCCTCGGGCGATACAATCAGCTCAACACGCTCGATAATTATCAACTCCTTGAGGTCGGCCCGGAGGCCAGCAAGCAAGACATCCAGCGGGCTTACCAGCGGCTGTCCCGCCACTGGCATCCCGAGCACTTCTCCCCCCGGGATCCGGGTGAGTACCGTGTATACCTGGAGACCATCGCCGCTTCGATCCGGAACGCGCACGAGGTGCTGACCGACAACCGCGCCCGCAGCCAGTACGATCGGGAGCTGCTCGCCATGGTTCGTCCGATGACACCGCCGAAGCCTTCGCTGCCAGCGCCGGCGCCGGCGTCGAGCGCCCGCTTCGAGAGCACCGCAGACCTGCTGGCCTATGGCGCGAAGCTTGGGGTCGGCAAGGCGGTCCAGGATCAGTCGCTGAAGCAGCTGCGGAAGCGCTTCCCCGAGCAGACCGCCCTCCTGGACAACCCCGCGGTGCTGTCCGGGGTGAAGATGGCGCTGCCGTTCATCGGCCTGGAGCTGGCGCAGCGCCTGAAGAACCCCGACCACGCCCAGCAGGTTCGGGACGCCAGCCAGGGGATGCTGCTGGTCAACACGATCGATGCGACGTCGGACGTGACCCAGCACGTCGCCGGCCAGCTCCTTGAGGTCGGCCAGTTCCTGCTGCAGCTGTTCGGTGTCCACCCCGATCAGGCAGACGAGGGCGCCCGTCAGCTCCTACAGGACTTCGGCGTCACCGAGGATCTTCTCCCAACCACAGCCGCGAAGATGCATCGCTCGTGAGCGCGCCAGGCTCCCGGCTACCTGAGGAAGAACCGGTTGATGCCCATGTCACGTGGGATGAGAAACGGCCATGTCTTCACATGAACACCGTTGATGCTCATCCGCAGCAGCCGAACCCCTCGGTCCCGGGCCCACTGATCCCGGGTCTCCTGGGTGAGCGGTTCAGGAGACGGTCTCATCACCATCGCCTGCGACCAGCGCAGCCCGGTCAGCGAACACTGCGACAGCTGGTTGCGCATCAGCTTTCCAGCAATCTCGAAGGAGAAGGAGGTGTGGTACGCTGAGCCGCGCAGCGCGCTTGGATCCAGAAACGTCGTCCGCGGCTTCTTCTCGCCTGGAAGGTACAACAGCACAACCGAGTCGACATCATAGGAGACCACCTCCGTTCTCCAGGCCACCTCAAACGAAAGAATCTCGACTTCATGTAGGTGAAACAGACCCGACAAGCTGACACGTTCCGTCGACCACGGCTCAGGAATCACCTCACGGAGTGAGGAACCACCGGCCAGGAGATCCCGAAGCGCGCGGGACCGTAACCCCAGGACCCGTTGCTGAATCTGTTCGGTGTATGCACCGGCACCGCCAACGTTCGGATGAGCGAAGGACGCCAGCTCATCTGGTGAGTTCCGCTTTCCATGCACAGCATAAGAAGCTTCAGCGCGAGCATCCGCCATCGGATCATTAATGGACGACTTCCCCTTATCGGGCCGGGCCAGATCATCCCAAAGGAATGATCTGGATGCGAAGGCGACATTTTCACGTTCAAAGCGAGGACTCACAAAGTGAACATCAATGCCCGCAGATGCGCACTCACCAACCAGCCGAGACTGCCAGTATAAGGAACGCATATAAAAGTATCTGGCCCGGTTCACGATCTTATTGAACTTCATCTTGCTCTGCCCACCCGAACCGCCTCCCGTCCACTTCTTATAGAAGTCTACAGGAACATCCACAAAATCCGTAATGTAGCCAGGCAACCCCTTTTCTTTCAGCCAATCATACCCTTTTACTGCCAGGTCTGCTGCATTTGTGCCAGGGATGGCATGGTTGACGATCTGGTTCCAATGGCTGCTGACAAACTCAGATGTTGAAAGCAACCGATCAACCGCCTCTCCAGATAATCGATTGTCTTTGAAGCTCAACGCCTTGGCCACCCATGCCAGGACCCGATTCTTGAGATCCTGCTTTCCATGTGCGGCGAAGTAGATGAGGGACACCATCATATCGTCTTCATCGCTCTTTTCTGCGTCCAGGGGGTTATAATACCCGCATAGAACGATAGTCGCGTTTGGATACGCGCGATGACATTGAATGATCGTTTCCTTCATCGTGATGTATGCCGCTGTACTCAGCCCCGCTTCGATGGCCTTGTTGTTGATGCTGCCTTCAATGAGCGAGCGAAGGCCGACATCGTTGGCTCCACCGGTGAGCAGGACCAGGTCGATCTCTTCCGGGTTCGTCGTGACCTGCGCCGTCCGGGGCCAGACGACCGCCTGGTGGGGCTGCTGCATCGCCAGCTTGAGCTGGTCCGGGATCGTTGGCAGCTCAAACGGCAGGTCACGGAAGACCGGTTGCCAATCTTGCTTCTTGGTGTCCAGGTAGCTCTCAAACCACTTCGAACTCATCCCTGCCCGGTCTTCATCGCTTATCAGCATGGTCGCGCCTGTACGCGCGTACATCTGAACGATGACGTTCTCCCTCCGTTTGGCGGCGATCGCCTTCGCCGCCTGGACAGCGAACTTGCTCTCTAGCGGGAGGCCGACGCCCCACATGACAGAATCACCGAAAGTGACAACACGAAACGTCATGACACGCTCTTTACTGACGGGTGACAAAGATCGCGATGAGTCCGCACCCCTTCGCCAGGGGCTCCAATGCTTTGCCGATCACGGCTCCCAACACGGCGCCTTCTGCAGGTGCGCGCATTGCATGTCCGGGTGTGGGTGAGGAGACCAACAAGTCGCCCGGCCGTACACTCCCATACTGAGCATCCACTTTACAGGACACTTTTCCCACTAAAGCAACCGGCAGCCGCTCCCGATCATCGTCATGATGATCGAGACGGATTCCTGGCGCGAATCGACCAGCGCCTGAGATCACACCGGCAGCGCGAGGGTCGTTCCCCGTTCTGGCCAGCTCCAGTCGCCCATCATCGGCGATCCGGACGACTGCGCCCGCCTCCAGCTCGGGTTCAAGCCCCAGGCCGATGACATCAAAGTCTTCACAGCAGTCCGCGTTCTCCAGCAGGATATCCCCCCGGTTTCCATCCAGGAAGATGGTCCGTTTTCCGGCTTTGTTGAATATGCTGGCCTGTCCCCCCTGACCTCCCCGACCCAGCATGAGCAATGCATGCTTCAGAATCGTAGAATCCTCGCCTTGATGGCGAAGATAAATGCCATCGGGGTTGATGGATAACCGCTCGGCCCTGTTCTCATCATACAACTTCACCTCACCCCCAGGCGTCTCCATTTCCTGGACTTTGCGTGCAGCAGAGATCACGACAGTCTGCTTTCGTCCCCGACTCAACATGAGCAATGCATGCTTCAGAATCATAGAATCCTCGCCTTGATGGCGAAGATAAATGCCATCGGGGTTGATGGATAACCGCTCGGCCCCGTTCTCATCATACAATCTCATCTCACCCCCAGGCGTCTCCATTTCCTGGACTTTGCGTGCAGCAGAGATCACGACGGTCTGCTTTCGTCCCTGATTCGTAGCGCTGATCTCTCGCTGCTGTCCATTCAGGGCGATCGCGCTCTGTCCCTGGGTCCCCCTGACAACCACTGAGCCTGTATTTGTCTTGCTGCCCAGGTATAAATCGCCATTGGTGTTAAGATTGACTGCGCTTACACCATTCTTCTGTAAGAGGAGACCGGCGGGGGATAGCTGCACACAGGGCCTGCCCGTCCGATCGCTGAGCGCAAGCTTCGCACCGGGCGGAAAGTCGCCTGCTGGAGCATCTTCGTCGAACTCCAGCACTGTACGCCCTTCTTTATTGCGACAGGCGATCCGTGCGCCCTGGCCCGAGAGCTGGAGCAGCCCTGCGCCGATCTGACAGGATCGACTCGTTCCGACGTTCATATTCAGGATACCAGCGCTTAGACTGGAAGAGATGGTGCCAGCGTTTATATCGACCCGACCATTCTTGGAGACGATCTGGTTCGCCGTTAAAGTCAGCATCTCTGTGCCGGCACGGTTATGAACGACGACCTGTCCCATGCCTCTGTCGGTCTCTCTCAACGAGACTCTCGCAGTATCTCCGCGCTGAACAACAAGATTGTGCTCCTCAACGATAAGCGCTTCATCCGAGTGAGATAGCAGGGGCTGTCCATTTCGATCAAGAAGGGTATCTTCTCCAGAGGGCATCTTCAGACTCCTGTAGTTGGGGCAAAACCAACCTGGAACGTTTTCCAGGAGGATGTGTTTTCGTCTTGCTTTGAGGGTAATCCCCTCCCATGCCCCCCACCTGTCCCAGGATGTCCCAGCCACACGGAGCCGTCTTCACTGGTGATGGTTATCGCGTCTTGCCGGCCAATCTCCGCGTCAGAATCCGCCGGTCACGATCCGTCTTCTGAGGTCGCTTTGCCATTCAAAAGCACACACAGCGCCTTTCGAAGGGGTGCAGCGGCGACCCGCAGGGTCATCCGGGTCCCGCTCATCGGATAAAACCAGACGTACTCACCAGACTCCCAACTGTCTGAAGGCGGATGGAGTGAATAGTATTGGGTGTAGATCCTTCCCCATGCTTCTACGTCTATCGAGCTGTCGCGCCCGGTGTTCAGGCGCTGCCGGAGGGCCGCGATCTCCGGCTCAGCCAGGACGCGCTCACGGGTCTCTTGTGACCACGCCGCGTCGTCTTCACGAACACCGCGGATCCTCAGACGAACCCCACCCAACCATCCCTCCAAACGAAGTGAAGCGTCGCCGGCCTGGGCCTGGCCCAGGAGTGTGAGGGTAGGTTCCGTGATCCAAGGAGGGGCACCCTGACGCATCAGTCATAGTATAGCATCAGCGAAAGCCAGAGTGCAGCCGATACCGTTCAGTCGGCGATGCGTCCCCCGGATGATTCAGGTCTCCCCGTCTTCAGGGCTGAAGAATACAGACATAGGTGCCAGGCGGCTCTTCTGGAGGCAGAATCAGCCACCCTTCCTGCGGCCCCTGCCCCGTATGGAACAGTGCATAATTGAGTCCCATTCCGGTCATATCTCACGTTCGAGGGGGTGACGGTGGGGAGGCCTCATTTTCTGGCCGCAGCTGCTCTGAGAGATAATCGCGATTGTTCCTATCTCTCTGAGGGCCCCGATGGATCTCCGCTCAGCCAGTATCGACAGCCGCCGCCTGCATCATCTCCCATTACTCCGAGAAGTCATCGATGAACTGGGTATCTTGGAGGCCGTGGAAGAGGCGCTGCCGAAACACTCCGATGCGAAGGTCTCCGACGGCGATTGTCTGCTGTTGATGATGCTCAACATCCTCCACGGTCGCTGCGCCCTGTACCGGATGCACGAATGGCTTGACCCATACGATACAGACGTCATCCTGGGCGAGAACTGTCCAAAAGGCGCCTTCACCGATACACGGCTCGGACAAGCCCTCGATCACATCTTCGACTTTGGCACCGACACCCTCTTCTCGCGCATCGCGATTCGCATCCTCCAGGCCCCCCAGCCGACCCCGGCCCGCCCGCTGCTCCGCGGCGACACCACCTCGCTGGTGCTGCATGGTGCCTATGACCGCGAGCCCGAAAACAATGTGCCAACCCCCGCTCGCGGCTACTCCAAGGATCACCGACCCGATCTCAAGCAGCTGATGATGTCGTTGTGTCTCGACGAAGCCCAGCGGCCCCGCGCCTTCTTCCCCCTCGACGGAAACACCGCCGACCAGACCGCAAACCGCCAGCTCCTCGATGAACTCGCCAAGCAGCTCAAGCCCACCGACGACGTCACCTGGATCGGTGATGCAAAGCTCGTCGACGCCGATACCATCGGTAAGATGCTCGACCAGGGCTTCCACGTCATCTCGCTGTTGCCCAAGACCTTCTCCTTGCGCCGAGAACTCATCGACGCCATCGATGACAATGAGATGGCGGTCGTCGCAGACAAGCCGGCGAAGAAGAAGGGCGCCGATCGCCGGGTCTGGAAGGCCGCCTCTGCGATTCGTCCCTTTGTGATTCGAAAAAGTCGAGATGCCGATCCGCAGAGCGTCTCGCTGCGGTTCGTGGTCGTCCACTCCAGTCAGCTGGAAGCGAAGTATCTATCGGGGTTGGAGAAGAAGCTGGACAAAGAAGAGAAGGCGCTTCGTCGCAGCATCCCCAAGAAGGCATTTGCCTGCCAGGCCGATGCCGAGGCCGCTTTCGATCAGGTGCGTCGGCATGAGAAGCTGCTGGAGGCACAGTTGAGCGTGGTGGTGGAGGAAGTCACTCTGAAGCGCTCGCGTCGAGGTCGACCGAAGGCGGGAGAGAAAGCGCCTTCGAAGATGGAATACCGAGTGGTGCTCGATGAGGTTTTGGAGAACGAGGAAGCGATGGCCGCGGCGCTTCGTCAGGCCAGTCACTTTGTGCTGGTCACTGATCATCTCGATGAGATGGAGTGGAGCGATGAGTTGGTGTTTGAGACGTACCAGGGCCAGCAGGACATCGAAGGGACCACCGGATTCCGATGGCTCAAGGATGCCTATGTCGCCCCCGTCTTCCTCAAGACGCCTCACCGGATCGCAGCGTTGATGTTTGTCTTTGTTGTCTCGCTGGCGGTGAGGAACCACCTGCAGAGCAAGATGCGCTCCCGGCTGGCGGAGCTGGACGAGGAGATCCGCTACTACACCCGAACCCGACGGACCAAGACCCCCACCGCCGAAGTCATCTTCGATTGCTTCGACGCCGTCACCATCATCCGCGCCCGAATGCCCGATGGCGCCGTCCTCAGGCAGATCGCCAACCTCTCTGAACATGCGAAGAAGGTCCTGGATATCCTACAATTGAATACGGATATCTTCACGACCGTGCGGAAAATGCCATCCCGATATCAAGGGGGGCCTTGAACATGGGTCATATCGCTGTAGGTATACAGCTGACCCTGCCCGAGCTGTTCGATGGTTGTCAACACAGGGACTTCAGAATCGTCGGTGAACCAGCTGATGCTGTGAAATACAAAGCCGACATTTTCGACAGGGGGAGCCATCCCATAGACGATGTTGAGGCTCCCCACATCCCATTGCGCAGCGCTGAGATCGGGGAGCGGCAGGTCGGGAGACGGTTGATGTACAGACGGCGAGCAGTGGAAGTTTGTCGGTGACGCGGTCGCTGTAAGGGTCATGAGAATCAGAGGCACCATCTCTTTATGCTCCTTTTGCACACCCACCTGACCATGCCTGCCCGGTGCGTGCAGAATTTACTGTGAGTTGTTGTGTTCTTCCCTTCCAGAAAGACACTGTGGATGACAGACGGGGCGTTGTGTTCACCCTGCTGTCAGAAACAGTGTATCCAGCTCAGCAAGCCACGATGCCGTCCAGCACCCACATGCAACCTTCCTGCAACCTTAAGGCCATGACTCAACGGCTCTATGCACAGCCTCCCCGTGCCGAGCGCTGCTCCGGAGTGTTCGGAAAGGACAGGCGGAAAGGGCGTCTGCATCGGTGTTGGTTGACGCGATGCCTGGCTCTTCCCATCATAAGGGATGGATCTCGATATCTACACCTTCACCGATTACCGCAAATTCCTCCGCGCATGGCTCAGCCAGCGACCAGAGCGCAGTTATCAGCTCCTGGCCCGGCAGGTCGGCTGTTCAAAATCGCTGATCGCCCAGATCATTAATCAGAAGCGCGATCTCACCGCTCACCGCATCCCAGACTTCATCAAAGGGCTACAGATGGCCCCGGAAGAGGGCGCCTACTTCCGCGCGTTGGTGGATCTATGCGACTCTCCTCACCTGTCGGTGCGCCGTCAGGCGCTGGGTCAGGTGACCAGCACACAGCACTTCCGAGACTCGAACCGCACCGGGCTCGCCATCCATAAACTCTATTCCAAGTGGTATATCGCCGTCGTCGCTGAACTCGCTCAGTGCGTCGGCTTCGTCGCAGAGCCGGAGTGGATCGCACAACACACCCGCCCCTCCATTTCCATCCCCGAGGCCAGAGAAGCGCTGGCAGTGCTCCAAGAGCTGGGCCTCTTCCAGGTCGGTGAAGACGGGACGCTTCACGCCGATCCGGGAACATGGACCATCGGTCACAACATCTATGAGCAGATCTCTGCGCTCGCGTTGTTTGACCTGCACGCACAGAACATGGCGCTCGCGACCGACACCCTGAACCACACCCGCGGCGATGATCGGCAATTCGAGTCCATCACGTTCGCCATCCACCGCGATCAGTTCAGCACCTTCCGCGACATGGTCCGGCGTTTCCAGGAACAGGTGATACACCTCGCTTCTGGAAACGCCGAGGAGAAGGAACAGGTCTACCAGCTCAGCATTCAGCTGTTCCCAGTCTCCGAGACGACACGGTAGACACGGGCCGTCAGTCGACTTCTACCGGCAGATGTGGATTCCCAGCATGGACGACACCATTCTCGACGATGAATGGATCCAGGTCCGCCCCATAATCCGGCCCGGACAGCACAACCTCAGTGAAGGCTTCGGTGTACCGCAGCGAGTAGGCCCCGATGGCGTTGCTGCCTTCCAGGGTCATGTCACTGTCCCAGAAGAACGTGACCTTACAGAGATCGCCGCCCTGAATCGTCAGACCGTATCCAGCGACCGGATCGATGGCGGCGCCCACCGGATAGTCCGTATAGCCACCGCCGCAGAGGTGAACGCGGACCCGGTCGAGCGTGACATCGCCTGTCGTCAGCGAACCTTCCGGCGGATCAACCCAGAACTCCAGGTGAGGGTTTCCTGCGTGAACAACCGCATAGGCCGGAGATACGGGCAGCGCGAAGAGCACACTGGCCAGAAGAATGCTTCGATAGTTCATTTACCGCTTCCTTGTTGAATGCCCGGGAGTGGGCACCGGCAGGGAAAGCAGGGAATGTTCCACCACTTTGAATTTCATCAATTTAATAAATTACCAAGCTTCAAAGTATTTCAATATGAAATACCAACCATGGATCACTGTCCACTTCTATGGACACTCTGCCTGTTAAGGTGTCCAATAAAATAGACACAATTCGAATCAAGAGAGACCACATCTTCCCGTGCACAAGATGTGAACGCTTTGTCCTTCAGGCCCTTTGATACCGAAGCGGCCAGGCTGTATCTTTCCACCAGTACAAAGGCATGTCGTTGGTCTATTCTGCGCTATCGATTCTATGCTGTCCCCCCACCCCCCATCAGGAGAGCAACGTGTTGTTGTGGTTTCTGGCCTGTGTGCCCGCAGAACCCGCCAACATTGCTGACGTAGATGTCAGCGATCTGGGCTTCTTGACCCCTCAACAGGAGACCGTTGCACCCGGAGCGACAGCGACGCTCGCGGTACAACCTCAAGATGACAACGGAAGCGGTCTATCTCCTGTCTCCATCTTCTTCGCCGTCAGCGACGAGGATGTCATGGAGCTGGACGGAGGTGACCTGATCTTCGTGACATCCGCAGATGGGACACTGGACGGGTCGGAGTACACCGCCCTGGTGCAGACCACCCTCACCCTCAGCAGCGACGTCGCTGCGGGCAACTACCGCGTCTGGTGTGGACAGGCCCATCCAGGCTGGAATCAGGAAAGCGGTGCGTTCAATTTCTTCGAAATCACCGTGGAAGAAGACACCTCAACAGAGGAAACCCAATGAATTTCCTGATCCCGTTCCTTCTGGGCAGTGCGTTGGCGGAAGAGGTCTCGGTTGAGTTCTCTTCAGACAGCGGCCCCCGTGTGCTGGTCCTTGATCTCAAAACCACATCCTCACAGAGCGCAGACAGGCGACCGGTGATCAGTTACCGTCAGGTGGTGCCAGGTTGGAGACAGCCGAAGGTAGAGCGCGCGCTCGGACAACCGGAATGCACACCTGGTGAGAGCACATCAGAATGTAAAGTCCCGTTGATCATGTGGGATGGTGATCATTGGAAAATACTGGTCCCTCGCCCACCATCTACAGGCAGCCGATACCTGTTCTGGGTAAACATGCTGACTGACATTACAGCAGATGAGCGTGAAGAGATCATAAAGGAAACAAACGCGGCCCGGTCAGCCCTCGATGAGCTCCTATACTCTCCGGGAGCGGAGGCAACCGGCCTGAACATTCAAGGCGATGAAACCACGAATCAAGAACGTATCGTCGCATACCGCGTCACTGGAGACACAAAGACGCTCCAAGCTCACCTTGATCGACTGAAAACGTATTCCACTGAGGATGGTCAGACAGGCGACCAGTATATCTCCAACAGTCTACTACCTCTGAAAGTTGGTGAGAATAATGTGGAAGTCAAGTCCAGTTTCTGGACAAAGGATTTCCTAAGCAACCTCAACATATCAGAAAACTGGGAAAACACCAGAAAGACACTGAGCCAGAAGGAAGACTTTTGCAGCAAAAATACGATAGAAGATATCCGCTGGAAGTCTGGGGAACGCTCCGCGGTGGAAGACGCACTGAACTCCTGCCTACAGAAACTTGGGCAAACTGCTGCAACTGCAGACAATCTCCTGAGTGTCCAGATTGCCATCGATTCTGTACGCACATCAGGTAGTCTAAATGATCAACAAGCACTGGATCTATCATCCGCAAACCTTCTATATCTATGGTTAGAGAATAATAATCGAACAGAACAATTGTCTAACCTGTTCTCTAATATCAGTCGAAAGCTGAGCCATTCCCTTACGCTATCCTCCCCAGAGGCTGATATTGGAGAGGCCCGGTACTTCGACCTCACCACAGGAATGGTCTACGTCGGTCAACTCGATGATGTCGTGGTTCCCTATCAGATCTCGCTATGTCCGTTTGGCTGTATTCGTGAGCGGCGTGCGTTCTGGTGGTCGGGGCGAGATGCGCTGTCCGCCTTCTCTGTCGACCTGGGCCGATCGTTCAGCACCGTTGGGACCGAGGACAACCGAGTTGAGGGACAGCCGAACGTGATGGCTGGGGCTTCGTATGGAGTGCTCCCGATTCTTCGAGTTGGAGGAGGCGCCTTCTTCTTCGAAAATAAGAACACGGATCAGTGGGAACGCTCCTGGTATGCAGGGATTTCGATTGACATCGGCCAGGCCTCAGAGATCTTCAAGCCCTTTGGGTTGACGCTTCCCAAAGAGTCTAACCTGGACGGCGAGGATCCGAACACCAGAGATGCAGAGTCTGCAAGCAGTGACTCCAATGAAAACGAGACACCAACCCAAACGACTGAAGTTGTCAATGAGGGGAATGCCAACGAAGCGGCAGCTCCTCCATCCACTCCTGAGTCGAATTCCAAGTGAGGTCCTTCAATGTTCTCTGTTCAAATCCCAACCCAGGTTCCTGCTGGAGCGAGCTTCGCGGTTTCCATCTGGGAGCATTCCCTTCAGTGGCAGACCGTCAACCTGGCGCTCCTTAACTCTGCGGGCCAACCGATCCAGGCGACCTTTCTTGATATGAGTCAGACACCCGTTACGCAGATCACCCTGATACCCGGTGGGCAGACGTTGCTCACATGCAACAACTGGGCTGCATCTCAGGGAGATGTTCTGACGGTATCTGCATACACACCGTCCAATTACGCTGGAGATCAGACCATCGTCATCTGACTTCCATAACTGACAATACCCATAATAAACCTGGCATAATCTATACGATGAGCCAGGTTCCATAACTGATATTACCGACAGTGACCCTGGTGACCTCTATACGAGAAGCCGGGGTCTTATGATCAGACGACCCGCCAGATGGCGGCTCTGGATACAGTGAGACACCGCGATCTGTTCCTTTCGCGTCAGCAGAGGACCGGGCTCAATGGTGCACCCAGACACCCGTCTCATCGATACCATTGAACCATTGGTGAATTATTTTCACCATTTTATGCTGCATTGCAGCATGGTGCACCACTTCCGGGAGGCATCCCCAGCCGCCGGCTCAACCTGGGGAGCATACTGTGCACAGTGCTCCACCTCGATTCAGCGCGTCCTGCGCTGAACGTGCTCACCATTTCCTTAGAACTTCCCTGCTATTGGGCGCCTACAACGTGTTATCGATGATTTATTGGTCTGGTCCTGGTGAATTTGAAACATACCGCCCTGGCGCCTCGTATCGGGGTGTGTCAGTGGTAAGCTGAGGTAAAGGAGAACGATGGATCCAGTCGTGGGCCAGATCATCCATGAGCTTTTTCTTCCGGTAATGACGGGAGCGGGTGCTGTGTTCAGCGCATGGCTGGTGGCTGCGCAGCTTCGCTGGGCGGGCATCACGGTGGATCCCGACTCTGATGAGCTGAACTGGCCGCGGCTGATGGGCCTGTTGGCTGGGGCATGGGTTGTGCTGATCGGACTGTTCGCCAGCAGCCTGTCGTTGGGTTCTCTGCTGGGCGACCTCGCTGGGGTGTTGTCGGGACTGACCATCGCCGGAGCCTTGTTGACTGGGATCTCTCACCACCGGCGTCGTCGGCTCCACGCGGCGGAGCGCAGCGAGCGCCCCCGGATCCAGGCGGAGCTTCGGTGGGTGAGCTACGCAGCGATGGGTTTCTCTGCGATGGCGGTGACCGGGCTGTCGCTGTCGCTGCCGGCGCTGATCTTGATCGTGGGCATCGCCGCAGTCTATGTGTATAGCCAGCCGGACCTGCGGCACCAGATTGAATCCGGCCTCGCTTCATTCCAGGCGGGCCAGCAGCTGCGCACCCAGCGTCAGCTGACCGTGGGCGATCAGCTGGGAGACGTCACCGTCGCCGGCCCGGTCGGACTCACCGCCACCCTGGTCCGGGACGCGGCTGGCGAGAAGCGGGCCGTTCCCAACGACGAGTTGCTGATCATCGCCGCGGACGCGAAGCACCGCTGATCGTCGTCACAGGACCCCGCGCCAGTCTACGCCCCCGTCTTTGGGGCGGTGAAAGCGAATTTCTACGGTCCGGCGGATCGGATCCAGGGTGAGCAGCGCCGCCCGTGCGGCGCCGACGCTGTAATCGAACTGATCTGGCCGCCGTTGGGCGAGCGAGGCCGCCAGGGGGTTGGTGTTGCCGCTGGTGACCACGACTTCCCGGAGGGGCTGCCCCGGCTCGACCCGGGTGACGAGGTTGCAGTGAAAATCACCGGCGAGGAACAGGACATCCTCCAGCCCTTCCTGGCGAAGCATGTCGAGCAGCTGCAGGCGTTGTTGGGGGTATCCCTCCCACCGGTCATCGTCGGCGATGTCCCAGAGGCCGGGCATGTTGGTGATCGGCACCGAGTTGGCGATGAGCCGGAACTGGCAGGGGCTGTCGATGAGGCCGCGACGCAGCCACGCAAACTGGGCGTCGCTCATGTATTTTCCCTGTGCAGGCCGCCGCTCGCTGCGGCAGTCGAGCAGAAAGATCTCGGCGGTCCGCCCCCACCGATAGCTCCGCCATAGCGGCCCGTCGTCGAGGGGCAGGGCCTCACGGTGGGCGCGAACCGCGGCCTCCAGCCGATCTCGTGGAAAGGTCTCCGGGTTCCAGTTGTCGGCGACCTCATGATCGTCCCAGATGGCGTACATGCCCGCCCGCTGGAGGGCGCGCCGATAGCCATCCCCGGACAGGTGCCACGTCCAGCTCTCCCGGTACTCATCGAGGGTCCGACAGGGGTCGTTATAGGCCATGTCGCCGAGGAAGAGCATCAGGTCATAGTCCTGGGTGGCGGTCGCCTGGAGGGCGGGCCAGGGCGCGTTGGTCCGGCCGGCGCAGGCGGAGAGCGCGATGGTGACGGGGAGCAGGGAGTCTTCCGCTGGCGCGGTCCGCACCCGCCCGATCAGGCTTCGGGCCTGATGGACCCCGCCCCTGGCCTCGATAAAGCAGTACCGATACCACCGTCCGGGCTCCAAACCGACGACGCTCACTCGAACGTAGCCCGCATCGTCGACGACGAGGGGTTCACTGATGAGGACCTCTCGCGGCCCGTTCTGGGCCCAGACATAGAGCCAGACCGCGTCACGGCCGACGAACCGTGTGGTCAGCCGAACAGAGGTGGGTCGCATCGCCCCGGCGAGGACCGCGGAGGGAAACCTGTCCGCGTCTTCGGGCGGATCGTTCAGCGCGACCGCGTCGGGTTGAAGGGTGCCGAGGGGGATCACCTGTGTGGTGAGCGGCGGCGGCGGCAGCGGCTCGGCGGTGGGCCGCCGTCGGCCGCATGCGGAGAGCAGGACGGCAGAGGCGCCGGCCTGAAGGAACGTTCGTCGGGAGGTCATCTCAGCGGACGCTGAATTCGCCGCTCCAGTTGGCGGGCCAAAGGGGCTGGAAGGCCTCTTGCCCGGGGGCCTGGGTCACGATCAGGGCGCCTTCGAGCTGCTGCAGGTCGCGGAGGGTCTGGACACAGTGCGGCGCGGCGAGCGCGGGGTCGGTGACATGGATCCAGATGGTCATCTTGCCCATTCCGATGTCGCCCTCGTCGACGTAGCCGAGGCCATGGCCGACGAGGGCGTTGTGAAGCGCCTGCTCGATGGCGTGTCGCCGGGCGAGATCTTCTTCCGCGTGTTGGACGAGCAGCAGGTGCAGCTCATCATGGGCGATTTTTTCGAACCCTTCGCCCTGGGCGCGCCTGGCCAGCGCGGCGGTGACCTGTGCGACGGAGACGCCTTCATCGGGTGGCGCGCCGACCCACCTGGCGGGCTGTCCGACCACACCGTTGCCCAGGTAGACCGCGTTGTCTTCTGAGTAGATGACGCGAAAGTGGGTTTGTCCTTCGTCCTGTCGGTACCAGATATCCACGACGATCCCCCTGCCGGAAGTACGGTATCAGGAATCCGCGGGTTCGCGGGCAGACTCTTCGGGGCTGATGAGCCCGAAGGCGATGAGGATCCCCAATGAAATGGCGGCTGCGCCGACCACGCCAGCGGTCGCCCAGGCATCCAGAGAGACCGTCCGCAAGTCGAGGACCGGCGCGGCGCCGTCCGCCGCGGCGGCGATCTGTCGTGGCAGATCGATGGTCGCCAGGGCGACCATCCGCAACCCCATCGACAGGTTCTCCCCCATGGCCATGGCGACCCAGAGGACCCACCCCGGCCAGATGCTCCGCCCGGCGACCCGCCCGGCGATCGCCCGGATCGCTTCGGCGAGGGGGACGATGAGTCCCGTCACGACCGCGATCCAGGCTTGCTCGATGAGCAGGGCACTGGGGGCGGCGATCAGGACCTGTGCTCCGGAGCTTTCGAACGCACCGACCACAACGCCCTGCCATCCGATCGCCAGCCCGTAGCCGGCGACCGCGAAGAGGACAGTCCACAGGGCGGTGTGCCAGATCTTCACGCGGCTCCGTATAACAACAATCGCAACAAGCCCCGAGGGCGGACCCCTCCCTGGAGTCCACACGCAACTTTGACAAGGCATACTGCGACGCGGCGGCCATTCTCTGCTTGTCGCAGAAGGCTCGGTGAGGGTGGGTCGAACCGCATTCGATGCCCGATCGGCCGAAGCTCCTGCTATGGTTGTTCTGATGGAGATCTGTTGACGAATCAGAACGCTGGAGCGATCTATGCGCCACTATTGGCTACCCCTTTCTCTGATCGCCCTCACCGCCTGTAACGGTGAAGGGGTTGACACGGGCGACAGCCCCCCCGGCCTGCTTGTTGACCGAGACGGTGATGGCATCGGTGAGGACGAAGACTGCGATGACAACAACCCCGGGATCTACCCGGGCAACAACGAAGTCTGCAACTCGATCGACGACAACTGCGATGGGGTTGTGGATGAGGGGGTGACCACCCGGTTCTACCCCGACCAGGATGAGGACGGCTTCGGCGACGTCAACCGCCCCTTCGACCTGTGCTCCCAGCAGCCTGGTCAGGTGGTGATCGGCGGCGACTGCAACGACAACGATCCGACCATCAACCCGGACACGCCGGAAGTCTGCGACAACCTGGACAACAACTGCGACAGCGTCATCGATGAGGGGCTGCGGGCGTTCATCTATGAGGATCAGGACGGCGACGGCTACGGCCGTGACGGCACCGGCCGTGAGGGCTGCCTCGCACCGGGCTTCACCGTCGACGGTGGCGACTGCGACGACGATGACCCCTTCCTGTACCCCGAAGCGCCTGACATCTGCGGCGACGGGCGGATCAACACCTGCGACGCGACCGAAGCAGACGCCATCGCAGACTGTACGGGTTCGCTCATCGGGAAGAGCATGACCACCGATCTGGCCCTGGCCTACATCGGCCCGGCCGCTGGCTCGCAGGCTGGTTTCTCGGTCGATGGCGTCGGTGATGTGAACGGAGACGGCACAGACGATTTCATCGCTGGAGCCCCTGAACTTGGCGTTATGGCCCTCATCCACGGTGGCACGCCAGAGGGTGTGATAAACGGCGCGACCCTCGCCGGGGGCGTCCAAAGCCTCGCCGCGAACAGTTTCGCCGGATACGACGTGGTCGGACTGGGCGACATGGACAGCGACGGCTTCGACGACTTCATGATCGGCGCGCCCCTCGAAGGCGGCGGCACGACCGGTGAGGTCGTCAACTCCGGGCGGGTGTACATCGTCAACGGCCCGCTCAACAATCTGCTCATCCTCGACGACGGGGAAGGCAACACAGACGCGGACGCGGTGCTCCTTGGTGAAGAGATCCAATCCTACGCTGGCGCGGCCCTCGACGCCGGGGACATCAACGGCGACAACATCCCTGACGTCCTCATCGGGGCGTTCAACGATGGGTCAGAAGCGGCCGGCGCGGGCACGGCCTACATCTTCTATGGCAAGGTCCCGGACGGGCCCGACCAGCGCCTGGAGCGCCGGGCCGACGTCCAGCTCTATGGCACCACCCTCGGGGCCGGGATCGGCATCGACGTCCTCACCGTCGACTTCAACGGCGACGGGCTCGACGACATCGTGCTCTCCTCATCAACGATCACCGGCAACACCGGCGCGACCTATCTCTTCTATGGGTCGCTCGCCGACGGTGAGTACTTCATCGAAGAAGACGCTGATATCCTGATGAACGGCAACGCACCCAACGCCCAGGATGGGCTCTCCCTCGTCCGGGTCGGGGATATCGACGACGATGGCAACCCGGACCTGGGCATCGGCGGCACCGGCGGCGCAGACAACGTCGGCATGCTGTCGGTGATGACCGGCAGCAGCGCGCCGCCCACGGTGATACCGGTCGAGTCTGCATCGATCAAGGTCCGGGGCGTTCGCCCTGTGATGAACCCCGCCGTCCGCGCCTCAGAGCTGGGCGACATCAACAACGACGGCGCAGATGATTTGCTGATGTCCCTGCCGTTGTCGGACATCAACGGCGCTGACAGTGGCACGGCGCACGTCTTCTTTGGCCCGCTCGAAGGCAACTATACCGTCAATGAAGCGGACACGACCATCTACGGCCGCGCCGGCGAGCAGGTCGGACAGCTCGCAGAACCCGGTGACTACACTGGCGACGGCGTGGCAGACCTGCTGTTCGGCGCTCCCGGCTACACCGGCGGAACGGGCGCGGTCTTCGTCCTGTCCCTGATTGGTGACGGCACCTACTGAGCCCCGCTACTCCGACTCGGGCTCGCTCACCGACTCCGGCAACGCCAGGGGGACGGTGAGCTGCTCCTGAATCGATTGGAGCAGCGCGCTGAGCGGGAACGGCTTCCGCAGCACCGGCGCCCCGGTCTCCCGAAGCCGCGCCAGGGTCCGGTGGTCCAGCGCGTCGCCGGTGATAAACACCAGCCGCGGCCGGACCGTCTCCGGGAGCGCATGGAAGAAGCGCAGCCCGTCCATGCCGGGCATCCGAACGTCGCACAGGATGACGTCGAAGCGCTCGCCCAGCAGAACCCGGGCGAGCCCTTCACTGGCGTCCTCCAGGGCAATTACCGACCACGCCTCCTTCATCGAACGGCCGATGGCGCGGAGGATCATCGGATCGTCGTCGATGAGCAGCAGGCGACGCCGCTCATGAGGGGAAGTCTTGGCCATCCACTCTGAGGTATCGGTCAGGCCCGGAAAAACATAACGCCCAGGGCGAAAAAACACGCTCACTCGGTCGCCGTAGCGGCGGGCACGGACGCTTCATCGTCCATCTCAGGACCGTCCGCGTCGGCCAGACCACGCTGAAGATCCTGGTACATCAGATAGAAGAACACGACCTCCCCGAGGACCGGGTAAAAGGCGATGCTGATGCCGTCCTGCAAAAACTTCCAGAACAGCGCGCCCTCCTCGAAGAAGCCGGGCTGGGAGCGGTTGTAGATGTCCACGAGCAAAAACTGGAACGGCCCGTCCATGTAGAAGACGAACGCCAACAGCAGCACAACGACGAACAGGATCCCGGGGATGAACGAGGCATACTCCTCGACATAGGGGTACTTGAAGTACGCCATCAGCCGCGCGGTGAACGGCACGGCGACCGCGAACATGGGGATGATGTTCATCGTCTCCGGGTACAGCTCCAGATACACCCCGGCCGACCAGGCGGCGAAGTACAAACACTCGCTGAACACGATCAGATAGAACCACGAGATCGCATAGTGGTAGGCGAAGACCAGCAGGGCGGAGGAGATGTACCGTGGAAACGGCGTGGGCGGAGTGGGCTGCTCGTTAAAGTGAACAAGCTTGTGTAAGAAGCTTCGCCACTCCCCTTTAAAGAGATGCATCCGAATCAGATCCTCAAGGATCCGCATCGAGTACAGGTTGGTGATCGTCTGGGTGAACAGGTTGGTGAGGGTGAAGACGACCACGATGCCCAGGCCGATGCCCAGGACGGCGAGCATACCGAGGATGAGGTCGTTGATGCCGTCGAGGATCTTGAAGAAGGCCAGGAGGGGCGACATGTGGTGGACGACGAGGTTGTAGGCGAACAACCAGACAATGGTGACCCCCAGGCCGACCATGAGGGTGGCGGTGGCGCTCTTCCGGATCCGGCTCAGCTCTTCGGTGAGGGCCGCGGCTTCGTCCTCGGTGGGAGGGGGAAGTTCAGATGACATTTCTCAGCGCCTCCGATCCGACGAACAGGAACAGGGCCATGATCGCGATGAACAGAATGGTCCAGACGACCCGGCTATACCGCCAGGCGTACAGCCCTTCGAGGGGGCTGAGGGGGAAGATCTGAATCATGGGGTACATGATGAAGGCGTCGGCGAGGAAGAGGATGGCGGTCTGACCGGTGACGCGCCAGAGCACCCAGAGGGCGAGGCCGACGATAACGGGGGAGATAAGGCCGACGATGGCGGTGCGTCCGCGCTGCACATCATCTGCCCCGACGACGATGGTGTCTGAGGTCAGGGGCATAAACGAGAACGCCCCGGCGAAGTACAGCTGAATCAGCCCGCCGTCGATGCCGGTCTCATGGCGGATGACCAGCCCCTGCCGCCGCACCCAGAGCAGCTGGACGAAGAAGATGAACCACATCGGGAGGACCATCGCGAGCCCGCCCAGCCAGATGACCGGCGAGGACCATGCGGTCTTGCCGGGGTAGGGCGCATAGGTGAACAGCTCGTCCTGGAGCTTCTTCATCCACGGGAAGCGGGGGATGACTTCAGGCAGGGAGTCCTCATCCGGGGCGACCTTCCGGTTGCCAGACGCCTTGAGGGCCTCGGCCAGTTCGCGCTCTGCGAGCGTCAGATCCAGGTTGATCCGGGTAATTTCGTCTTCGAGCTGTTGCTGCGTCTCAGAATCACGGGCCCCCTTCAGCGCGACGCGGAGGTCGCGGTACTGTTCCTGGAGCTGGAGGTAGGCCTGCTCGGCATCATATGCAGCGCGGGCCTGCTCATAGAGGGCGGCGAGCACCTGCTCTTCTTCGAGGGCGACGGCTTCGGCCTGGGCGATCGAGGCGTCCTTGTCGAGCAGGTTGGTGTAGGGCTGCCCGACGCCGATGACGATGACCCAGGAGACATACAGCAGCACACTGGCGAACAGCAGGCTCTGGATGTTGGCTGCCCGAATGGTGGGGGGCGGGGTGCGGCTGGGCAGCTTCTGGCTGGCGGTCTTGACGATGTTGGCCGTCGAGCTGCGCATGCCGGTGCGCACGGCGGAGCGGAACAGGCCCTTGAGCGAAGCCCGCATCCCTGCGCGCGCAGAGGTTCGGATGACCGTCCGAAGGACGGTCCGTGAGACGGTTCGGAAGACCACCGCGAGGGCGAGCCCTGCGCCCGCGGCTCCCTCCAGCGGCGCCCCCTTCTCAGAGACGAACGCTTCATATTCGCCCTGAATGTAGATGAGCGGCCCCAACATGACGAGCACACAGACCACCAGGGCGACGGCGATCTCGAGCCGCGGCCGGGTGATCGCGCCTTCGTCTGTGGGTTCGCTGTCTTCGGGGTGCGCCTGGTTCATGTCGCTGACCTCGTTCGTCTCCGTCTGTAAAAACAGGTCAGGCTATCACGGACAGGGCCTCCCGCCATCCCGAAACCACCGAACGAATCGCTTAGAGCGTCTGAAGCGGGCTGATGATCTCGCTGAACACCGGCGCAGGGAGCCGCGCCGCTGGCACGACGGACTTCCCACGACGCACCTCGATCCCGGTCAACCGCAGCCGCCGCTGACGGCTCCAGTGGTAAGGATTGGCCGGGTACCCTTCGTGAGACAACACGACGAGATAGGGGCCGAAAAACTTCAGCGAGCGCTCGATCAGGCCATAGGCGGCGGCTGCGTTGTCGGCCAGATAACCCCGAGATGCCAGCCCGTGGGCCAGCCGGGGGGTGGCCATCGCCGGCAGCACCGCGAGGGCGTCGGCCAGCGGCCGGGGCCCATCGCCAGGGAGCGCCATGGGACGATCCAGCTGATCGAACGGCGGCGTCGCATCCGCCTCGTCGAGCAAATCTCGCCAACCGTCGCGTTCGTCAGCGGTCATCCGCCCAGGGTGAACCACGCGAACCCCGCTCACCTCTGCCAACGGCAGATCCTCACCGTGAGCATCCACGGCGTCGCCCTCTTCGGTGAGCAAAAACCGCCACATCGGAGCCCCGTCTCTGGCGAGCGCCTCAAAAATGAGCCCCCGGCTGGCGCGCCAGGCCAGCGGGTGTTCCAGCAACAGGGTGCGCCAGTCTGCGAGGGGACGTTCTACAATCATGGCCTCCTCCAGGGCGTCGTGAAGATCCTGGAGGCCCTCTTTCAGGGCAGCCTTCATCGTCGACAGCCGCGCTCGGGAGGCCCGCACCGCGTCGGGATCGTCTGCCTTCCGCGGGCCGGGCACCGACTTCAGGGGCCGCGCGCCGTCGAACAGCTCGACCGTCGCGTCGGGCGTCAGCCGAAGCCGAAGCGCCCGCCCCCCGTGGTCATAATCACGCCAGCCGTCTCGATCGAAGCCCAGCTGGACGGCGTTGATGGGCAGCGGCCCGCCATCGTCGAGGGCGACCCAGGCCGACCACGCCGACGCCCGGAGGGTCAGCCCAGGCGCCTGCCGGGCCCATCGGGCCAGCCACCGCTTCGCCGTGGGTGAACCGTTTCGGGCGAGGGACACGAGGCAGTATCCAGCAGCCCGGTGGCGCTTCGCCTTGATCTCTGCGGAGACCCGCCGCCCCAACGCGTCGATCGCCTCGTCGTCACCGAGCAGGCCGATGGCGAACAGAAGCCACCGGCGATCCCGGGAGGGCTGGCCGGCGACCGCCCACTGTGTCAGCAGGCCGTTCAAGAAGGCGGCACAGTCCACCGCATCCAGGCGGGCACGGGCGGGGCGGGCCAGCGGTGCCACTTCTTCGGGGCTCTCGCGCTTGAGGTCCGCGATGAAGCCCTTCGTTGCTTTCTCTGACAGGGGGATCGGCGCCGCAGCGGCGTCCGCTCGCTGCCAGCGCAGCGTCGGCAGCTCGGTGAGGGTGACCCACTTCGGTGGGCGGGTGCGGACCGCGGCCAGCTTCTCTTCAATCGAGGCAAACGTCATCCGCCAACGGATAACCGCGATCGGTCCCCTCAACGAGCGGCGAGCGCTCCACGGACCTCGGGGCACATCTCCAACTCCACGTCGCGATCGTGCGCGCTGAGGACGTGCGGACGCATCCGGTCGTCGGCGATGGCCAGCGGCTCGTCCGGATCGGGGCGGCCGTCGATCACCGCCGCGTCGATGTACCACACCGCCCCAGCCGTCACATCCGCCGTAGAGACCACCGTGCGGTGGGACGAGGTCGGGTGGTTGTAGACGGGGCGCTCCCACATCCAGGACGGCTCACGGACCGACAGCGGACGGACCTGGGCTACCGAGACCGCCTCCCACCATACAGACACATAGGGGAAGGTCGCGGCGGTGGCCCAGCGCAGTTGTTGCTGGTGCTCCACGGACTCCACACAGAAGCG